>DATLBM010000174.1:0-2916 GCA_035526885.1 Thermoanaerobaculia bacterium
CGACGAGCTACGTGCCGGGACTGCGCAACGACGCATCGTTCCGCTCGAACATCGGCTTCGTCAACGGCGGCTGGAGCGAGGAGACGTTCACGGTGATCGTGCTCTCGTCGTTCGGCACGGAGCTGGCGCGCAACACGATCACGCTCGACGCGAAGGAGCAGCGCCAGTACTCGGTCAGCTCGCTCTTCCCGAACGTCAACTCCTCGTCGTTCACGCTGGCCGTGCAGGGCGATGCGGATGCGCAGCTCTTCGCCTACGGCTCGATGGTGGACAACGCGTCCGGCGATCCGGTGTTTTTCGCGGGGCAGTAGGACGTAGGGCGGGCTTCAGCCCGCCCATGGACGGGCTGAAGCCCGTCCTACGTTTTTGCGAGCAGCGCGTCTAAGACGATTTCCGACCAGGTCTCCAACCCCGCGCGCCGCTCTTCCAGCTCCGCGCGCGTCGCCCACCGCCCGGTCATCTTCTCCGTCTCGCGCACGGTCACGTTCTCGTCGTGCGACTCCAGCACGAATACGGCGCCGAGGTGCACGGAGCCGACTTCCGTGGTGTCGTCGTTGAGGATGCCGGTGAAGGTGAGGTCGTAGTCTCCGGCGACGTTCACTTCCTCCTCCAATTCCTTGTGCAGGCCGTCCAGGAGATCCGGCGTGTCGGGGTTGATGTGCCCTCCCACGCCGATGGACAGCTTGTCGTGCAGCCGGGCCTCGGTCTGCTTCTGCGTGCGCTGCAACAGGAAGACGCGCTCGCCGTGGCGGATGATCACGTACGGGATGATCTGCTTGTACTGCGGCGAGACCTCGGCCGTCGGGCGGTCGAGAAAAAAGTACGCGCCGGTGATCACGTCCAGAATCTCGTCGAGATGTTCGCGCACGAGGCCCCGTTCGACGAGATACGGCGCGAGCTTCTCGCGCTCCACCACCATCACTTGTTCGGTCATCGAAAACACTCCAGCACTTCGTCGTGCAACAGGCCGTTGGTGGAGAGTCCGCTGCCGCCGTCGAACCGCGCGTTGCCGCGCAGGTCGGTGAAGCGGCCGCCGGCTTCCTCGACGATCACCTGCACCGCGGCCATGTCCCACGGCGCGACCTTCGGCTCGACGGCGATCTCGATCGCGCCCTCCGCGACGAGCATGTGAATCCAGAAATCGCCGAAGCCGCGCGCGCGCGTGCAGCGGCGCACGAGCTTCAGGAATGCTTCGGTGTTCCCGGCGCGATCGTGATCCGTGACGCTGTCGTACGCGATGTGCGCCTCGGCGATCTCCGCGATGCGTGAGGCGCGGATCGCGTGTCCGTTGCAGAACGCGCCCTCGCGGCGCGACGCCCACCAGCGCCGCGCCAGCTCGGGCGCCGAGATCACGCCCGCGACCGGCGCGTCGCCCTCGACGAGCGCGATGAGCGTCGCGAAGACGGGGATGCCGCGCACGTAGTTCTTCGTGGCGTCGATGGGGTCGATGATCCACTGTCGCGACGACGCGCCGCTGCTCCCGAATTCCTCGCCGACGATGGCATCGTCCGGACGCTCGCTCGCCAGCATCTCCCGCAGGACGCGCTCCACTTCCTCATCCGCCTCGGACACCGGCGTCCTGTCCGCCTTCGTGCGCACGGCCAGCGTGGCGGACTGAAAGTGGCGCAGCGTGATCGCGTCGGCGGCGTCGGCCAGCCGCAGCGCCAGCGAGAGGTCCGCATTCATGGCGGCGAAAGGTAGCACGCGAGTGATGAGTGATGAGTGCTGAGTGATGAGTGAAGACCAATGAGCCGCTAAACTTGCGCTGCATTGTTCATCACTCATCACTCATCACTCATCACTCGCACCGCGCTGCTCGTGCTTCTGTGCGGCACGGCCTCCGCCCAGCCGGTCCTGCGCTGGGGTGGGGATTCCGAGGGCGGGGCGCCGTTCGTCGAGGCCGATCCGGGCGATCCGGAGAAGGTCGTCGGATTCGACGTCGAAGTGGCGGAGGTGATCGCGAAAGGGCTGGGGCGCAAGCCGCAGTTCGTGCAGGTCGCCTTCACCGCCATCGACCAGAGCGTGCAGCGCGGCGACTTCGACATCGGCATGAGCGGCGTCGAGGACACGCCCGGACGGCGCGCCGCGCTGGCGGCGTCGATCCCGTATTACACGTTCACCGAGGCGCTGACCGTTCGCGAGAAGGACAAGGGCAAGTACGACGAGCTCGCGGACTTGCGCGGCAAACGCGTGGGCACGCTGGGCGGCACGATCGCGTACGACCTGTTGCTCGAAGGCGAGAAAAAGTACGGACTGGAAGCGGTGTCGTACGACGACGACGTGCATCCGTACGAAGACGTGGTCAACGGCCGCCTGGACGCGGTGCTGCTCGACAACATCATCGCCAGGCGCGCCATGCGCCGCGCGAAAGGGCTGTACACGCACTTCGACAAGCCCGTGGCGACGGGGCACTACATCATCGTCACCGCGCGCGAGAACACGAAACTGCGCGACCAGATCAACGGCATCCTCAAAGCGCGCATGCAGGACGGCACGCTGGAGCGGATCTATCGCAAGTGGGAGATCTGGGACGAGTATCAGCAGCCGTTCTTCAACGAGGTGATGACGGCCGGCGCAGGACGGGCTTCAGCCCGTCCCCAAAGCGCTCCGCGGGACGGGATGAAGCCCATCCTGCGTTACATCCCCGCGCTGCTCCGGGCCGCGCTGATCACCATCGCCATGTCCTGTCTGTCGATGGCGCTGGCGGTGACGGCCGGCATTCTCGTGGCCACGGGACGCGTCTACGGCAACGCGCTCGTACGCGCGATCCTCACTGCGTACGTCGAGATCGTGCGCGGCACGCCCGTGCTGCTGCAGCTCTTCGTGCTCTATTACGGCCTCTCCTCGGTCGTGAAACTGCCCGCCTTCGTCGCCGCCATGATCGGCCTCGGGCTGAACTACGCCGCGTACGAGAGC
>DATLBM010000175.1:0-2086 GCA_035526885.1 Thermoanaerobaculia bacterium
CATCACGATGGACTTCGCGCCGCGCAGCGAAGGCTCGCGCCGCGGCGACGCCGCGCATTCAGTCATCGGTGAAGGTGCGGTGGCCGACGCCATCCGTCACGCGATTCCGGAGGCGTACATCGTCGGCTCGCTGACCGAGGCATTCGATCGCGCGCAGGAACGCCCGAGCGCGACGTTCGTCACGCTCGAAGGCGACGTCGTGCGCGGACCGCTCGTCATCGGCGGCAAGACCGAAGGCGCGACGCCGGGCGTCTTCTCGATCAAGCGAGAGATCGCGGATCTGGAAGCGCTCCTCGGATCCGAGGAAACGAAAGCGAGCGGCATCGCCGCGGAACTGCAGACGCTCGAAGAAGAGCTGCGCACCGCGGACGACGCGCGCATCATCGCCGACGAGCGCGCGCGCACCGCCGAGCAGGAACTGCGCGAGCGCAAATCACACCGCGAGCGCGCCGGCGCGGAGCTGCAGCGTTTCGAGAAAGACCTCGCCGTGGCCTCGGAAGAGCAGACGCTGTACGCCGAGGAGAAGGAGCAGCTCCTGGCGCGCAAGAACGCGGCCATCGCGGAAGTGGACGCGCTCACGGCGCGCGAGACGGAGCTGCACGAGCTCATTCGCGACAACGAAGAACGCCTGGCGGCGTCGCGCGTCGATTTCGAGCAGGTCACGGAAGTGGCGTCGAAGGCGCGCGTGGACGTGGAGAGCGCGTCGGGAAACGTCAACGCCGTCCAGCGCGAGCACGAGAATCTCTCCCGCATCGTCGTCTCCCTCGGCGCACGCGCCACGCAACTGACGCAGGAGATCGAGACGCTGGTGCGCCGCCACCAGGACACGGGCGTGGCGTCCGAGGATGCGCGCGGCCAGCTCGAAGTGTCGACTACCAAGCTTCATGAGCTCTCCGAGATGCGGGTCGCTCTCGAAGCCGAAGTGGCCGATCTCGACGCGCGCGTGCAATCGCTGCAGTCGCGCGCCATCGTGGCGAGGGATGAATGGAACGCGGCCAAGGACGCGCTCTTCGAGTCCGAGCGCCGCGTCGATCGCGCCAAGTCCGCGCTCGATCTGCTGCGCGAACAGATCTCCCTCGATCTGCACGCGGGCATCGACGCACTCGCGGACGTCGAGCCGCCGGCCGACGAGGAGTCGCGCGCGTCGATCGAAAGCGAAGTGGCGAAGCTCGCCGATCAGCTCGAGAAAATCGGGCCGGTGAACGTGCTGGCGATCGAGGAGCATCAGGAGCTGGAGACGCGCGAGTCGTTCCTGCGCACGCAGCGGGACGATCTCGTGCAGTCGATCGAGGCGCTGCGCCAGACGATCCGCAAGATCAACCTCACCTCGCGCGAGCTGTTCCGCGAGGCCTTCAATCACGTCAACACGTCGTTCACGGAGATCTTCACGTCGCTCTTCGGCGGCGGCACCGCGCGCATGCAGCTCCTCGACGAAGAGGACGTCCTGGAGTCGGGCATCGAGCTGGTGGCGCAGCCGCCGGGCAAGAAGAATCAGTCCATCGCACTGCTCTCCGGCGGCGAGCGCGCACTGACGGCGATCGCGCTGCTCTTCGCGATCTTCAAATACAAGCCGTCCCCGTTCTGCATCCTCGACGAGGTGGACGCGCCGCTGGACGAGGTGAACACGGAACGCTTTGTCCGCCTGGTCCGCGATTTCTCGCGCGACACGCAGTTCATCGTGATCACGCACTCGCGCCGCACGATGGAAGCCGCGGACATCCTCTACGGCGTGACGATGGAAGAAGCAGGCTGCTCGCGCCTGGTGTCCGTGAACTTCGCCGAGATGGAAGGCTGACGCTCCGCTGGGGGAACGACGAAGGGCCTCCGGCGGCCGGGGGCTCGCCCCCGGACCCCGCTGGCAGGCCTAGCCTCCGCGACACGTCCGTGCGAGATGCGAAGGTGTGTCGCGGAGGCTAGGCCCGCAAACGGGGTCCGGGGCCCGTGGCCCCGGCCGCCGGAGGCCCTTCGTCGTTCCCCAGCGCAGCGTCAGCCCGTCAATTCGCCGCGAAAGGCACGACGATCATCTCGCCGTTCGGCTTCGTCATCAGGCGCCAGATGGCCGTGTCGCTGACGTCGGCCAGTTTCG
>DATLBM010000176.1:0-3220 GCA_035526885.1 Thermoanaerobaculia bacterium
GCGTCGGAGAGCGCGGTGATGTAGTCGATCTTGGCCTGCGTGGGGATGGTGACTTTCTCGTTCTGAAGGCCGTCGCGCGGACCGACCTCGACGAGCTTGACGGAATCGACGGTGATTTTCATTTCGCTCTCACGTGTCATCCTGAGCTGCGTAGACAGCGAAGGACCTTCCAACGTGCCTGACGGACGGGGAAGCCCCTTCGACCGTCCTCCGTCCCTCCGGGACTCCGGCGGCTCAGGATGACACCTCTTTCAGTGTCACCAGTTCCACGCCCGGCTGCACCAGCTCTCCCTCTTTGCAGTTGATGCTCGCAATCGTCCCCTCGCGCGGGGAGATGATCTGGTGCTCCATCTTCATGGCCTCGAGGATGAGCAGCGGGGCGCCTTTTGCTACAACATCGCCCTCGTTCACGAGTATTCGCAGCACCAGCCCGGGCATCGGCGCTTCCATCGAGTGATCGCGATGGCGCGCGCGCCCGCGCGCGGATCTGTCTTCCACCTCGACGAAGTAGATCTCGCCGTCGAAGTGAAAGTTCACGGTCGATCCCTGCACGACGTACGGGACGAAATACGTCCGTCCGTCGACGCGGATCTCCGCCTCTTCGCCGTCCGTGGAGAGGAGCTCGACGTTCATGTGCTGTAGCGCGACCCCGGCGCGTCCAGCGGTTTGCCTTCTTTGCACAACGGACAATCCGCTTCGTCGAAGGTGTCCAGCGATAATGCCAGCAGCGCCTCGTACGGCCGGACGAACGGATTCTCTTTGCCGCTGCGATTGAGAATGGAGGCGAAGCCGATGACTTTGCCGCCGTGATCTTCGATCACGTCGACCGTTTCGCGCGTCGACTTGCCCGTCGTGACGACGTCTTCCACGATCACGACGCGCTCGCCTTCGCGAATGCTGAAGCCGCGACGTAGTGTCATCGCGCCGTCCTTGCGCTCCGTGAAGACGAACGGCACGTCCAGCGCCTGTGCGACGGTGTAGCCGATGATCACGCCGCCCAGCGCGGGCGCGACGATCTTCTCCACGCCTTGCAATCGCGCCGCGAGCGCTTCGCCGAGGGCCCGGGCGTCGCGCGGATGCTCGAGCAGGCGCGCGCACTGCACGTAGTTCGGGCTGTGCAGGCCGGACGAGAGCCGAAAGTGTCCGGTGAGCAGTGCGCCCGTTTCCTCGAGGAGCGCGCGGACGTCGAGAGCCATGGCGCGCGGAGTTATAACATTGCGCGCACCATGGGCAATCTCACCGAGAAAATCCGCGCCGACCTGACCGCCGCGATGAAGGCGCAGGAGAAGGAACGACTCTCCGTCATCCGCATGCTGCAGTCCGCGGTCAAGAACGAGCAGATCAACGCCGGCCACGAGCTGTCGGATGAAGAAGCGATGAGCGTCATCCGCAAGTCCGTCAAGCAGCGCCAGGATTCGATCGAGCAGTACTCGAATGCCGGCCGCACCGAGCTCGCCGACAAAGAGCGCGCGGAGATGGAGATTCTCAAAACCTATCTGCCCGCGGAGATGAGCGACGAGGAGCTGGAGTCGGGCCTGCGCGACATCATCGCCTCCACCGGCGCTCAGTCGAAGAAGGACCTCGGCAAGGTGATGAAGGAGGCCACCGCGCGCTACAAGGGGCGGGTGGACGGCAAAAAGATTCAGGAGATCGTGTCGCGGTTGTTGCCGTGAGAAGGCTCACAGGCTCATCGGCTCACAGGAGCCCGAGTCCCTCTGAGTCTGTGTGCCTGTGTGCCTATGAGCCTCCGTCGCTACCAACGCCAGATCAGCCTCCCCGAGTTCGGCCCGGCCGGACAGGAAAGACTCGTGCGCGGCTCGGTGCTCATCATCGGTGCGGGCGGACTGGGATCTCCTGCGGCGACGTATCTCGCCGCGGCGGGCGTGGGCCGCATCGGTCTCGTCGACTTCGATCGCGTCGATGAGACCAACCTCCATCGCCAGATTCTCTACGCCACCTCGGACGTCGGCCGCGACAAGCTCGACGCCGCCGCGGCGCGCCTGCGCGATCTCAATCCGCACGTCGAGATCGAAACGCATCACGCGCGGCTCTCCTCCGAAAACGCGCTGGAGCTCTTCGCGAGCTACGACGTGATCCTCGACGGCACCGACAACTTCGCCACGCGCTACCTCGTGAACGACGCGTGCAAGATCAGCGGCAAGCCGAACGTCTACGGCAGCGTGTTTCGCTTCGACGGACAGGTCTCCGTCTTCGCCACGGAAACCGGTCCGTGCTATCGCTGCGTCTATCCCGAGCCGCCACCTCCCGGCACCGTGCCGTCGTGCGCGGAAGGCGGAGTGCTCGGCGTGCTGCCCGGCGTCGTGGGCACGCTGCAGGCGACCGAGGCCATCAAGCTGCTGACGGGGATCGGGGAGACGCTGGCAGGACGGCTGCTGCTCTTCGACGCGCTGCACATGACTTTCCGCACCATGAAACTGCGGCGCCGCTGCGAAGAGCACGCGCCGATCACGAAACTGATCGACTACGAGGAGTTCTGCAATCCCGTGACTCAGACCGACATCACTCCCGCCGAACTGCAACAGAAGCTGAACGACGGCGCCGACGTCGTGCTCATCGACGTGCGCGAGCCCTACGAATGGAACGCCGGCCACATCGACGGCGCGGTGCACATCCCCATGAACCAGGTGCCGCAGCGCCTCGCGGAGATCCCGAAGGACAAGGAAGTGGTGATGATCTGCCGCAGCGGCGCGCGCAGCGGTCACGTGCAGCAGCACCTCATCGGCGCGCAGGGATACTCGCGCGTGAAGAACCTCATCGGCGGGATGCAGCGCTGGGCGCGCGAAGTCGATCCGTCGATCAGGGTCGCGTAGGCGCTCGTGTCATCCTGAGCGGAGCGCAGCGGAGTCGAAGGACCTTCCAGCGCGCCACGGAACAGGAGAAGGTCCTTCGACCGTCCTCCGCTTCGCTGCGGCGGCTCAGGATGACACGAGCGAGGTGTGTCCTCCTGAGCGAAGCGCAGCGAAGTCGAAGGACCTTCCAGCGCGCCACGGAGCAGAGAACATCCTTCGCTGCGGGCGGCTCAGGACGGCACCTATGCGCGGTCGAACTCGGCTTCGTCGATCATGCGCACGTCTTCTTCATCGAGCACGAAGTCTGCCGCGTTCGCGCTGTCCAAGGCGTGCTCGATGCTGCGCGCGGCAGGAATGGGAATCACACTCTTCGCCTGCGCCCGCACCCAGGCCAGCACGATCGCGTGCAC
>DATLBM010000177.1:0-8314 GCA_035526885.1 Thermoanaerobaculia bacterium
ATTCTCCGGCTCGAGCAGTTCTACCCGTTCCCGCAGCCGATGCTGGCGGAAGCCATCAAGGCCTATCCGAACGCGACGGAGATCGTGTGGGTACAGGAAGAGCCGCGCAACATGGGAGCGTGGCCGTTCCTCCACGAGCGCCTGGTCGCGCTGGTCGGCACGAACCAGAAACTGCAGTACGTCGGCCGCCCTGTCGCGGCGGCGCCTGCGACGGGCTCGCATCACCGCCACGACGATCAGCAGAAGGCGCTCGTGGCGCAGGCGCTGGGGCTGTGAGGCAATGCGCACTGGATCAGGCGCGGCGCCGCCACTCCGATTCTTCGCGTGACGGAGTATGGAAAACGACGAACAAGACCGCGGCGAAACTTCTCGTACACAACCGGATAAATTGCCGGGTACTCGAGAATCAACGAGTAGATTCGCTCCAGCTCCACTCCGAATCGAGTTGCGAGTTGCGCCGAGATCTCGCGGAGCCCTCCGACGGCTTCCGCCAGATCGACGCGAGCCTCAGCTGAAACCAGTAACTCGCGTTTCACCGCGCGCCGAACAACTCCTCTTTGATCTCACCCCACGGACGCGCTGACGACGGATTCTCGTAGTACGTCGCCAAGCGACGATCGAGCTCTTCCCGAACCGCATCGCTGACAGGCACGGCTTCCGGAACTTCGACGAGACTATCCCAAATCGCTTCAACCAGTTGAAGACGTTCGGCAGGCGGCATCTCGAGGATTTCTGAGAGCTGTTTCATCGCGTTGATGGTACCAGACGCTACGATCAGATCGGTCGCGTGCCGGAGTCCAGGACGCCGACGAATCGCCGAAAACCCGGCTACGTCATCGAGCGCTTCGCGACTCTTCAGCCGACGCCTTGATCACCGCCGTACGGTCCGCGAGAAGCCTGGGCGCGGGATCCCCTCCCTATGCAGGGGATCCCGCGTCGTCTGCGCGACGCGGGATGACACGAGAGCCCTCACTTCTTCGGAGGCATGGTCGCGTACTTTGCTTCGCGGAAGAGGAAGCTGTGGTTCGCGTTCTGGCCGGCTACACGGGTCTGCGCGTTGAGGTGGCAGGCGAAGCAGCCGGTGGCCTTGGCGCCGTGTCCGATGTCGACCGACAGCTTCTGCACGTAGGTCTCCAGCGTGATGTTCGCGACGTCGTTCGGTGTGCCGCCGTTGGCGACGCCGGTGGCCCACTGCGTGGAGACCAGCTCGTAGTTGGAGAAGACGGAATCGCCCAGGAGATCGTGGTAATACTGATTCAGCTTGTCGTCGGCGGGGATCGGCGTCTCGCGTTTGATCTCGGTCGGCTCGTTGATGCCGTTGCAGTGCTCGTCCAGCTCGACGTACGGCGTCTTGGCCATGTTCGTGTTCGGCGGGTTGGTGCTCTTGGGATTGAAGAACACGGTGTCGTTGTCCCTGTGCTCGAACGTGGCCCAGAACATCGGCCCGCCTTCGTTGACCTGCTGCACGATGTGCAGTCCCACCAGGCCCATGGTCACCGGCTGGTCGTCGCACGGCGTGCGCTCGCCCTCGGGCGTATTGCACACCACGCCGCGGGTGGTGAAGTACTTGCCCGATGAGGCCTCGTCCGCGGTGAGCACCTTCCACGCGGACTTGAGCTCGATGGAGTCGGGCGGGAAGGCGATGCCGTCTCCTTTTTTCTGCATGGCCTCCAGCAGCGGCATGTTCCACTTGCCGTCGGCGATGTACGCGTACTCGGTCTGATTCATGAGGCGCTCGTAGCGCAGCCAGCGTTTGCTCTGATCGGTGACCACGCCGCCGCGCGCCTGCAGCACGTCCTTGCCCGGTTCGGCGATTTTCAGGAACGGCCCTCCCATTTCGGCCACGTCGGCAACCGCCTTGGCCTCGTCATCGAACACGCGCCTCTCCCCCTCGGCCAGACCGTTGCCGCTGCACCACGGCGCCGGCTTCTCGTACCCCGGGTTCACGAACACGCGATCGGAGGGCATGTACGTCTGCCAGACCACGTACGTGCCGTCGCCGCTGCGAACGTCGAGGATGCTTTTGGCCGGATCGGCCGCGCAGCCCGCGACGCTGGCCGGCCAGTTCAGCGCCAGAAAGAGATTCCAGGAGAAGGCATCGACGAAGATCTGGCCGTCGCCGCCGCCTTCGCCGAGGGGCGTGCAGCGGCGGCCGGTGGGAATGGTGGCGGCCTGGTTGGTGAGCGGCGAGGCGGCGCATTGATTCACGCCGTCGCACTTGCTGACCGAGGTCGCACAGAGCTCGGGCTGCGGCGTGGGCGCGGATGCGGTCTGCGCGGGCGCCTTCGTAGCGGTGGTATCGGTGGTCTCGGGAGCCTTCGTACAGGTGATGAGCAGAACGGCCAGACACACGAACAGCGGACGCGCGATGCGAATCATGGGATCCCCCCTCGTCGAGGAGTGTAGCGGAGGACGCAATCCCCTACCCCGCTACTGTCGCGTCGCGCGCCGCCGCGACGACGCGCCGGTGAGGAACAGTCGTTCCGAGTCGTACCACGGCCAGCCGCGCACGTGTCGCTGCTCGAGCGTGACGCACCGGCGCGGCGCGGTGCACTCGATCGATGCACGCAGCGCGTCGACGTGATCGACTGCGACCGGGTCGCGGCCGCGCAGCTCGTAAATCGTGTAGCCCTCGTAGGAGCTGCCCGAGACGACCAGCGTCCGCTCGCCGTCGAACGTCAACTGCGACACGCCCAGGCCGAGGAGCCAGCCCTGCCAGTTGGTCTCGTCGCCGTCGAGCGAGTCGCCTTCGCGCGAGAGTCGTGATGCGCGCGGCTCGCGCGCGAGCCACGTCGCGAGATAACCGTTGCCCTCGAAGAGGATGTGCGCGTTGGTGATGGTGGCGTCGCTCGCAGCGATGTCCGCCGACGAGATGGCCATGCCGTCGACTTTGGCGACGGTGAGAATCGACCCGCCGGGCGAGCCGCCGCGCGCGAACATCACCAGGAAGCGCTCGCCGTCGTTGGCGATCGTCAGCTCGCTGTACGGCGTGTCGCTGTGATGGACGCCGATGCCGGGCGCGTCGAGCAGCTCGCCGTCGCGCCAGCGGGAAACGCGGACCGTGGCCGGACCGGCGTTTGGATTCGCTGCTTCGATCCACGCCAGCAGACACTCCGTCGCGGTGCAGGACAGATCCGCGAATGACGTCGGCAGCGCGCTCGTGGCGACGGCTCCGTTCGCGTCGATGCGCAAAATGCCCGCGGCCGTGAGGACGGCGAAGCCGGACGGCGTGGCGCGCACGGCGCGCGGATAGGCGTTGGTGCCGAGGAAGATGTCCTGCGCGTCGATGCGCTGGCCGGCGGCGGTGAAGCGCGCGGCGTACGTGGAATCGCCCTCCTGCCAGACCGCGAACACCACTCCATCGCGATGCGCGGTGCCGCCCGGATACTGCCTCGCCGCGCGATAGGTCATGAGCCGCGGCTCGTCGATGGACGCGGATCCGCTCGCAACGCGCGACGCGAAGATGTTGCGCCAGCCGATGCCGGCGCTCCGATAGCCTTCGCTCCAGAGCAGCGTCCAGGCATCGGCGAAAGCGACCACCGCCGGCGGATCGACGCAACACACGAAACGTCCGGAGAGATCGATGCCGGAGCGCAACAGCGAGGGCGCGCCGGCCTCGCCGTCGATGACGACGCGGGCGGACATGAGATCCCACGACGTGTTCGCGCCGAAGTAGGGAGTGATGGGCCGCTTCCACGTGACGAGCAGCTCGCGCCCGTTGCGCGCGAAGCGCACGAAGCCCGCGGCGCTCGCGATCGAATGAATCACGCTGGCCGCGCCGTCGCGCACGCGCACGATGACCACGCTGCCACTGGTTACGCCGGTGAGGAGGAGGTCGTCGCCGTCAGCCTCGATGTCGCTCGCCACGAAGCCCGCGGGCAATGCGATCTCGTTCATCGACGGCAGCAGCACGACGCGATCGCGAAGCACGAGTGCGAAGCCGGAAGGCGTCGATGCCAGCTCCGTGAGCTGGCCGCTGACCGTCCTGCTGTTGACGTGACCGCGCGCGTCGACCTCGGCGACAGCGACGGACGAGACGCTGGTCTCGTACGCAACCACCGTCACGCCGCCGCGCACGGCCAGTTGCATGGCCGCGTTCTGCGGCACGATCTCGGGCAGCGCGAACACGCGCAGGCCGGACAGCGCGCCGTCGCGATCGACGTCGACGAGCTGCAGCGAGGACGTCGCGAGATCGCCGAGATCGAAGATCGTCCAGCCGACGGTCCAGCCGCTCTCCGTCGCAACGACGTCCACACCCGACGTGAACTGAGGCTTCGGCAGCGCGATGGCGGGCACGTCCAGCGGCTGCGCATCCGCGCCGAAGCGCACCGCGCCGTCGCCGCGATTCCAGATCACCAGAGCACGATCGCCGCTCACGGTCGCGATCGGATCGTCGGTTTTCTCACCGGCCGGAACGTAGCGAATCTGCCCGACCGGCACGGCGCCAAAGAGCGGAAGCGAGAGAAGAAGAGAGAAGAGGAGCGAACGGACCGGGGCAACCATGAGCGAATCGAGATACGTGCGCGAATCGCGCCGCGTCCAACGCACGCATCACGCCGCTACGCGATTGCGACCCGCTTCCTTGGCCTGATACAGCCGCTCGTCGGCGCGTGCGGTGACGAGCGCCAGCGGCTCGCTTCCGTCCCACTCCGCGACGCCCAGGCTGATCGTCGCGCGCAGCGAGGGATCGACGTCGCCAAAGTCGAGCGACTCCACCGCCGCGCGCAAACGTTCCGCGATCACGCGCGCAGCGGCCGCGTTCGCATCCGGCAGAATCACGCTCAGCTCTTCGCCGCCCACGCGTCCGATGCGATCGCCGGGACGCAGCGCGCCGCGACACGCCGCCGCGATGCGCTGCAGCACGACGTCGCCCGCGGCGTGACCGAACGAGTCGTTGATGCGCTTGAAGTGATCGACGTCGATGGCGATCACGCTGAACGGCTGTCCGCTCGCGCGCTGCTCTTCGGCGATGGTGAGCAGATGCCGGCGATTGGAGATGCGCGTCAGCTCGTCGGTCAGTGCCATCGCGCGCATGCGCCGGAAGAGAAATCCCAGCACGACGATGATCGCCGCGCTCAGCAGCAGGACCGCGGTCTGCAGCCGGCGCACGCGGAGCAGCGAGCGGTTCTCCTGATCTTTTTTCTCCACGTCGAACTGGATGCGCATGCGCGACGTCACTTCCTCGCGCAACTTCGCCGCGAGCTGGGTTTGCAGGGCGTTGTGGCGCGTCCGCGCCGCGTACGCCTCGCGCCAGCGTCCGGCCTCCGCATACGCCGCCGCGAGCTCCTCTTCCGTTTTCTCGAGGAAGCGCAGGTTGTTCTGCGCCGCGTAAAACGCCCGCGTCGCTTCGAGATCCGCGATCGCGTCGTCGATGCGTCCGAGCTTGCGATAGACGATGCCGCGCGATTGCCTCACGGTCATCGCGCGTTGCTCGTCCTTCGCCGCGAGCGTGACCCGCAGAGCCTCGTCGAGCAGCGGCAGCGCCTCCGCCGGCCGGTCGAGCTTCCCCAGCGTCACGGCGATGGAGCGCTTTACGAAAGCCGCCTCCTCGTGCCGCCCGAGCTTCTCCTCCGCCGCCAGCGCGCGGCGATACCAATCGAGCGCCGCGGCCAGGTCGTTTTTGCGCTCGTTGGTGCTGCCGAGGTTGAAGAGCGTGTCGGCGATGTTGATCGCGTCGCCGGCCGACTCGTACTCGGCGAGCACCTGCCGGTAGTACTCGATGGCGCGGTCGTACTGCGCGACCGTGTCGTCGGCGTAAACGTGCGCGATCGACGACAGCGCGTCGCGCCGCGTCTTCGGCGAGCCGACCTCGTATGCGCGCTGCAGATGCGCGAGCGCCGCGTTCATGTCGCCGCGGTAGTAGTCGAGATAGCCGAGGGAGAGCGCCGCGTCGGCGATGAGAGCGCGGTCGCGCAGGTGCTCCGCGGCACCGAGCGCCTCCTCGTAATCGCGCTGCGCGGCGTCGAGGCGTCCCGCCTTCTCGTGCGCCGCGCCGCGCTTCAGAAAAAGCGTTGCCGGGTTGCTGTGTTGCTGTGTTGCCGGCGCGGCATGGATCGCCAGCCCATGCAGCGCCAGCAACCAGCAACCAGCAACGAGCAACCACTTCACTCCAGCACGCTCCGCACCGCGGCCGCGAGCTCCTGCGGCTCGACGGGCTTGGCGAGATGCGCCTGAAATCCGGCGTCCAGTGCGCGGTCGCGATCGCGCGGATCGGCATACGCGGTCACGGCCACTGCGGGCACGTTCCACTCCGCGCGGCGCAGACGCCGGATCAGCGCGTAGCCGTCCTCGCCGGGCATGCCGAGGTCGCTCACCAGCACATCCGGCGGCGCATCCGCAAAATGCTGCCACGCCTCGGCCGCCGACGCCGCCTGCGTCACGCTCGCACCGAAGCTGGCCAGCATGGTGCCGAGGACGTTGCGTGCCTGATCATCGTCGTCGACGAGGAGGACGTTCACGCCGGAGAGGGACGTCGCACGCGTTTGGCGCGTTGGACGAACAGCAGTTCTTTCGTCCGCGCGCGGCAAGCGCACGCGGAACTCCGCGCCTTTGCCGAGGCCTTCGCTGAACGCGTGCACGGTGCCGCCGTGCAGCTCCGTGAGATGGCGCACGATCGAGAGGCCCAGTCCGAGGCCGCCGTAGCGGCGCGACGGACCATCTTCGGCCTGACGGAAACGCTCGAAGACGTACGGCAGGAACTCGGGGTCGATGCCCACGCCGCTGTCCTTGACCACGATCTCCACCGCCTGCTCGTCCTGCACGACCGAGACGTCGACGTGCCCGCCGGCGGGCGTGAACTTGACCGCGTTCGACACCAGATTCCAGACGACCTGCTGCAGCCGCGTGACGTCGCCTTCGACGAATGACGGTCCGCCGCCGAGATCGGCGGTGAGTGTGATGGACGCCGCCTGCGCGGCGGGCTGCGTCACTTCCAGCGCGCCGCGCACGGCGGCGCTGAGGTCGTGCAGTTTCTTGTCGACGAGCATCTTCCCCGTGACGATGCGCGAGAGGTCGAGCAGCTCGTCGATGAGGCGCGACTGCGCGCGGCTGGCCTGCTCGATCGACTCGATGCCGCGCCGCGCGGTCGCGGGATCCGCCGCGCCGGTGCGGATGAACGATGCCCAGCCGAGGATGGTGGTCATCGGCGTGCGCAGCTCGTGGCTCAGCAACGCCAGGAAGTGGTCCTTCGCCAGACTGGCTTCGTCGGCCTCCGCGCGCAGGCGCCGCTCGTTCGCGAGCAGTTCCTCGCGCTCCAGCTCCAGCGTCTTGCGCGGCGTGATGTCCAGCGTGATGCCGGCCATGCGCACGGGCGCGCCGTGCTCGAACATGGCGCTGCCGCGGCCGTGCATCCAGCGCACGTTGCCGTTCGGATGCAGGACGCGGTACTCGGTCTCGTAGTCGGAGGACACGCCGCGGCCGAGGGTCTCGCGCACGTCGCGGTCGACGCGCTCGCGATCGTCGGGGTGCACGCTTTCGAGGAAGCGCTCGTACGACACTTCCTCCCCCGCCGCGACGCCGTGCAGACGGCAACACACCGGCGACCAGTTCAGCTCACCCTGGCGAAGGTCCCAGTACCAGTACCCGACGCCCGCCCGCTCGCCGACGAACTGCATCCGCCCCTCGGATTCCCGAAGCGCGGCATGGATGCGCAGCTTCTCCACCGCCGTCCACGCGCGCTCGGCCACGGCGGCCAGCAGGGCCACATCCTGATCGCTCCACGCGCGCGGCACATCGTCGCTGATCCACAACTCGGCGACCCATCGTCCCTCGCGCAGCAGAGGCACCGCGACATACGAGCGCTCGCCGTTCGGAGCGTACGTCTTCTCCCATTCCGCGGCAGTGCGCGGATCGATCCTGGCGTCGGCGTTGACGACGATCTTCCCCGCGGTCATCGCCGCGCGCGTCACCTCGGCATAGTCAGAAACGCGATACTCGCCCGCCACCGACGCCACGCCGCGGCAGTAGTCGCGGCGCACGAGGCCGCGATCGTTTTCGAGATCGATCTCGGTGAAAAGGCAGCGCCGTGCGGCGAGATGCTCGCCGAGGATGCGGGAGATTTCGTAGAGGAGCTCGGCGGGATCGTCCACGCTGCCGATGCGATCGCTGACCTCGGCCAGGATCGCGAGCCGCGCCTCGGCATCGCGCAAAGGGTCAGTCGCCATCGAGCTCGAGAAGTGGAAGCGTCCGCTGAGGCGCGCCAGGCATCGGCGCCGCCACCTCGCCGATCCGCCGTGCCCCCAACCGTAGATAGAACTCCTCGGCGTGCGGATCGGCCACCACGGTGAGCACGCCCGGCGCGCTGGCCCGCGCGTGC
>DATLBM010000178.1:0-9286 GCA_035526885.1 Thermoanaerobaculia bacterium
CGCTCCGGCGGCTCAGGATGACACCTCCGCTGACACCTCCGCGCTCGTGTCATCCTGAGCGAAGCGCAGCGCAGTCGAAGGACCTTCTACCGTGCCACGGCGCGAGGAAGGTCCCTCGACCGTCTACGCGGCTCGAAATGACACTCAGCTCTCCGTGTTGAACGCGCGGCGGATGCGCTTCGAAAAATACTTCTCCGGCAATCCGCCCTTCCACGAGCGCAGCGTCTTGGCCTTGCGGAACGACTGCAGCGCTTTCAGGCGATAGCTGTCGTCGGCCTCGAACGCGTACTGCGAATACTGCGACGCGCCGAGGAAGGCCCAGATCCAGCCGTTGTCGGGAAGCTTCTTCGTGAGATCGGAGAACTGCCGCGTGGCGTCGTCGAACTCGCCGTTGAAGTAGTTCTCGAGCGCGCGGCGCAACTGGCGCTTGTAGTCGTCGAGCACCGCATCGGTGAGGATGGCCGGCTTCGTCGGCGCGGGCACGGGCGGCGGCGTGACCGCCGGCGTGCTGGGCGGCATGGCCAGCTCCGCGAGGTTGCCCGCGTTCTCGGCCATGTCGATGATCGCGTTCAGATCGTCATTCGACTTCACCGCGGCATTGCGCGACGACGCGTCGGTGAAGATCGACATCGCCTGCGCGTACTGCGGCGAGGACGCGGCCCGGCGCTGTTGTGCCGCCTGCAATTTCTGTTTCGCCGCGCCGAGGGCCGCGGCGGCGCGCTGGCGCAACGCGGGATCGATCGCGGGTGCCGATGGCGTTGGCGGCGTGATCACCGGCTTCACCGGCTCGGGCTTCGGCTCGGGGCGCACCGGCTCCGGTTCGGGCGTATTCGCGGATGCAAGCTGGCGCTTGGCGCGATCGAGCAGCTCGCCGATCGAGCCGAGATTCTCCGGACCCGGTCCGCTGGTGCGCTCCAGATCATCGATGGCCTGCTGGTAGCGCCCGAGGTTGAGATACGCGACGCCGCGGTAGTAGTACGGGTGATAGTTGATGAAGATCGCGCCGTAAGTGCGCGCCTTGTTGTTCTCGTTGGACTGGCCTTTGATCGCGGCGGTCATCTTCGAGACGACCGCGTTCCAGTTGCCGGCGCGCGCGGCGGCCAGGCCCGCGTCGTAATCGTCGTACCACGAGGCCTGCGCCGACGCGGCGGCGAGGACGATGAGGAGCGCTGCGACTGTACGTGTCCGAGTCATTGCGTTTTCGTCATTTCCTGTTCGAGCTCGTTCAGATCGACGTCGCCCGTCGTCACCTTCGTGCGGGTCGGCTGGCCGGCTTTGATCTGCACGTCGACGGTCTTCGCGCCGTGGGGCCCGTTCACGGTGATGCTGTACTCGCCGGGATCGAGCTCGATGCGCGACGGGATCTCGCGATCGTCGGCGGTGAGCGGAATCTCTTTCTGATTGCTCTTGCTGACGATCCGATCGAGCTCGCCCCACGGAGCGGCGGAGAGCAGCAGCAGGCCCTGATCGCCGGTGAGCGGCTTCTGCGTCGTGGCCGTGACCTCGGTGCCCGCGGTGGAGACCACGGTGTCCGTCGGGACCGGCGCGTCGGGTTTTCTCGTGAATGCCCAGACTCCTGCCAGAATCGCCAGCACCACCGCCGCGGCGATGCCCGCGATCATGCCCGTGTTTTTCTTCGGCGGCGCGATCTGCTTCTCGATCACGGTCGACTCGGCCTGCGGAGTCCACTTCGGCTCGGCCGACGTCGGAGCGGCGCCGCCGAGGCGCTCGACCATCGTTTCGGCGTCGCTGCCGCTGCGCGTCGGCTTCTCCGCGCGCGCGACGGTGACGCCCGGAACCGTGCCGCCGGCGTACGTCTGCTGCTGCGTGCGCGCCGCGCCGCCCGCGGTGACCTGCGGCGCCGTGATTTTCGGGAGATCGGCCAGCGTCGCCGCGCCGGACAGCGTGACCATGCGCTCGCCGACGCCGTACTTTTGATCGGGCGCGATCGACGTGCGGATCGATTCGAGCGCGGAGGCGAAATCGGACGCGGTCGCGTATCGCGCGTCGCGATTCTTCTCCAGCGACTTCATGATCATCGCCGCGAGCGGCGACGGCACATCGCTGCCCAGCGGCGCCGGCGACTCGGTCACGTGCTTGAGGATGTAGCCGTGCGGCGTCGTGGCGTTGAAGGGCGCGGAGCCGGTGAGCATCTCGTACATCACGATGCCGAACGAGTAGAGATCGGAGCGCGGATCGAGATGCTCGCCATCCTTCAGATATCCGGCCTGCTCGGGCGACGCGTATTTCAGCTTGCCGAGGAACATGCCGGTCTGCGTGAGGCCCTGACCGCCTTCGCCTTCGGTGAGCTGCTTGGCGATGCCGAAGTCGATGACCTTCACCAGCAGTTTCCCGTGATGGTCCTGCGACAGCATGATGTTCTCGGGCGAGACGTCGCGATGGATGAGGCCCATCGAGTGCAGGTGATCGAGGCCGGTCAGCGCCTGCACACCGATCTCGACGGTGAGCCGCGGCGGGATCGCGCCGTGTGCACTGATCCACTTCTGGATGTTCGTGCCGTCGATGAACTCCCAGACCATGTAGTACGAACCGTCGTCGAGCTGCGCGAAGTCGTACAGCATGGCCAGGTTGCGGTGCTTGATCTGCGTCGACGTGCGCGCTTCCTGGAGGAATCGCTGCAGCGATGACTCGTCCTGGGCGATGTTGGGCCGCATGATCTTGATCACGCGCAGCTCGTTGAGATGGATGTGGCGGACCTTGAAGATCTCGCCCATGCCGCCGACGCCCAGGCGGTCGATGATCTGGTACTTGCCGTCGATGAGGCGGGACGCGTACGTGCGCTGAAACAGCGTGATCCTGTCGCCGCAGTGCGGACAGAGATCGTAGGAGGCGTCGATGGACGACTTGCACTTGAGGCAGGCGATGGTTTGGCTCATTCGAGTCTCCGAGTCTCCGGGTCGTCAAGTCGTCGAGCCCCTCGGAGACTCGGCGGCTTGAAGACTCGAAGACTCATTGGTCTCTCAACACGTAACTACAGGCCGGGTCGGCCCCGAACCGTACGATGTCCCCCGCTTTCAACGTGACGCGCTCGATGCGCGCGTTGTTGACATACGTTCCATTTGCGGACTGCAGATCTTCGAGCACCGGCGCGGCCTGGCCTCCCGCGGTAATGCGCGCGTGTCGCCGCGACACGGCCGGATGCGCGAGCACGATCGTGCACGTGCGGTCGCGTCCGACCATCACGTTCTCGCCGCTGATCGGGAACTTCTCATTGCGCTCGGGCTTGACGCACACCAGCGACCAGTGCCTGGCCGGCTCGGGCTCTTTCTTCTTGACGGGCGCGGTGGCATCGGGCGCCTCGCGCGCGACGGGCTGCAGCTTCGTCGGCGCGGCGATGGGCTGCCGCGCGTTGTACTCCTCCAGCGCCTCGAAGAACTCGCGCGCCGTTTCGAAGCGCTGATCCATGCGCGGATGCATCGCCTTCAGCACGATCTGCTCGAGCTCCGCATCCACCTCGGGACGCAAAGCACGGGGCGCCTGCTTGTCGCCGCGGTAGATCGCATCGATCAGCTTCGGCAGGGAGCGGCTGTTGAACGGCAGCGCGCCGGTGAGCATCTCGTACAGCACGACGCCGGACGAGTAGATGTCGCTCTTCGCGCCCGCGTCCTTCGGCTCGCGGATCTGCTCGGGCGACATGTAGTGCGGCGTGCCGAGGAGAAAGCCGGACTTGGTGAGCACCGTCTGGCCGGTGGTGCCTCCGCCTTCGCGAATCTTGGCGATGCCGAAGTCGGTGACTTTCACCGCGCCGTTCTTTTCCTTGATGAGATTCGCGGGCTTGATGTCGCGATGCGTGATCCCTTTGCCGTGCGCGTACACGAGCGCCTCGAGCAGACACTGGCAGACGGCGATCGCCGACGACACCGGCAGCGCGCCGCGCTCGGACAGAAGGATGTCGACCGGTGTGCCTTCCACGAACTCCATCACCAGCACCGCGCCCTGCGCGTTGTTGATGAACTCGTAGAAGCGCGTGATGTAGCGATGGCGCAGCTTGGAGAGGATCTGCGCTTCCTTGACGAAGCGCTTGCGCGCGGTCACGTCGCCGGCCAGCTCGTCGGACATCACTTTGAGGACGACCGGGAAGTCAGGCGGCAACACCTCCGTCGCGGCGAGCGTTTTCCCGACGTAGACGTGACTCATGCCGCCTTCGCCGATCTCGCGCTCAATGCGGTAGTTGCCGATGACGGTGCCGATCATGGCAGCAAACCCTCGTCAGCGCGGGGGACCACGTTTCGTCTCACCGACGTCGTGCGGAGGCGATAGTTGCCGATGACGGTGCCGATCATTTCAGCGGACCCTCGTCATCCCAGTGAAAGCCGTCGTGGCACAACGGTGTGAAGAGAAACTTCTGATTGCCGATGCGGATCACGTCTTTCGCGGAGAGATCGCGCCGCGGCTCGATCTCCTGATCGTTGACGTACGTGCCGTTCGTGGAGTTGTGGTCCATCAGAATGAACCGCCGCTCCTCGGGACGAAACACGAGGTCCGCGTGATGCGATGAGGCCTGCTCGTCCTGAATGACGATGTCCGAGCGCTTGTCGCGGCCGATGACGTTGCGGCCCATGCGCACGGGGAACGACTCGCCGCGCGAGTGATTGTTCAGCCCCACCAGCCAGCCCACGACGTAGCGCTTCATGGCGTTGATCTGCGCGGCGGCGACGGTGCGCTCCATCGGCGGCGGCTGCACGGCGAGCATCGCGCCGCTGGTGGCGCGCGGCGAGGGCGGTGGGACGGCGGCTTGTGCGGGCGCCGAGCGCGTGGCCGGCGACGGATCGACCGCGCGTGGCCGCACCACCGGAATCTCAGGCTCGGCGTCGTCCTGAGGACAGTACGGACACAGGTCCCAGCTCTCGTCGATGAAGTGCCCGTTGTCGCAGCGCTTGTCAGCCACCAGTCACCCTCACGCGTGAAATGCCACAGCGACGGCGTTGCGGCCGCCGAAGTAGATGATGTCGCCGTCCTGCAGGAATCGCTTGTCGATCTTCTGATCGTTCACGTACGTGCCGTTCGAGGAATTCCGGTCGATGAGCATCACTTTGCCGTCGATCGAAACCACCTCCGCGTGCAGCCGTGAAACCTTCGGATTTTCCAATACGATCTCACAGATTGTCGATTCCCGTCCGATCCGGATTCCCGATCCGCCGAGGCCGAGTTTCTCGCCGGCGCGGGTGCCGTTGAGGATCGTGAAGCGGCCGATCATCAGCGACGGCGAGCCGCTCGGCGCGACCATCGTCTGCACCGGTCCCGCGCTCTCGACGTGACGTCCCCGCCGCGGACGCACGACGATCAGCACGGACGCGACGATGATCGTGACCGCCACGAGCAGCAAGCCGCCCACCGTCGCCAGCGGATGCAGCCGCCATGGCGGCAAGGCTCGAATGGCCCGATCGGCATCGTTCGAGAAGCGCAGCAGGTCGGGAGATTTCGGGAAGAGCTCCGACGCGCGCTGCAGATCTTTCTTTGCATCGAGCCAACGCCCTTCCGATGCCGCATCGAGCGCGGAGCGATAGTGCACGTTGAACTCGCCGCCCGCGCTCGGGGCGACCTTCGCCTCGGCCAGCAGTTGCCGCGCGACGTTCACGGGCACGAGGAACTTGATCTGCTCGGCCTGCGAATGCCCCCACGTCGAGACGCCGATCACTTCGCCGTTGCGATTCACCGCCGGGCCGCCGGAGTTGCCGCGATAGATGGCCACGTTCGACTGAAAGACGGGCGTGTTCTCGACGTTGCGCTTGATCGCGGTGATCATGCCGGGATTGAACGTCGCCTCGAGATCGCTGTCGCGCGACAACCAGCCGCCGATCACCTCATCGCTGCTGCTGGCCACGGCGGGATAGCCGACCGACCAGATCGACTCGCCGACGTGCACGCCGTCGGAGTCGCCGAGGGTGAGCGACGGGAGTTGTTTGCGCGCGATCTGCAGCACGGCCAGGTCGATGCCGCGCTCGTGCAGCGCCGGCGAGTAACGCTTGATCGTGAACGGCAACGCCTCGCCGTTCGAGAGCTCGACCTGATTGACCACTCGGCGGCTTTCCAGCGTTCCCGCGGCGGCGAGCGGCGCAACGAACTGATCCAGCTCTTCGTCGCGATGGATGCGGCGGAGCGTGTCGACGGGAAAGTGCTGCACCAGCGCGGCGATGGCGCCGTTGCGCCGCAGCTCACGCTCCAGCGCGGCCTCGTCGCGCGTCGGCGCGACGACGTGACCGCTGGTGAGAATCACGCCGTCGGGATTGATGATGAAGCCGCTGCCCGATCCGCCGGCGCCGGTCTCGACGACGGGCTCCGCGACTTTCGCCTTCGCGCCGAGCTTCTTCTCGAACGATCGGATGGTCGCGAGCGGATAGCGGAAGTCGGCCGTCCCGAACGCGCTGATGCGCACGACGGCGGGCTTCACGCCGTACGCCATCTTCTGCACGTCGTCGAGACGGACCGCGTCCTGCCGGCACGCCGCGAAGATCAGCAGCAGAAGGATGGACCGGGGACGGAACATGAGCTCACCGCGGAGACGAGCGTGCGGGTTCCTTCGCGATCGCGTAGTAGTGCGTCCAGTAATACCAGGCGCCGGCCGCGCCGCCGGTGAGGAGGATCAGGATCAGGGTCCAGATGAGCGCGGGCCTGCGCCGCGGTGCCGTTGTCATCCCGAGCGAAGTCGAGGGACCTTCCACCGTGCGCACGGGAGAAGGTCCCTCGACTGCGCTCGGGATGACACGAGGCTCGCTCGGGATGACACGAGGCTCGCTCGGGATGACACGCGGCTCGCCCGGGATGACACGCGGCTGCTCCTCTTCGATCGCCGGCAGCTTCTGCGTCTCGCGCTGCGTCTCGTCGAACGGCTCCAGCGGCTGCGTTTCGTCGAGGCGGTCGACCAGCGTGGCGTCGCCGCTGCCGTCCGACTCCTCCACGCGCGCGACGATCACCGTCACGTTGTCCGGCGCGCCGCGCTCGAGCGCCTTGCGCAGGTACTCGTCGGCCGCGGCCTCGATCGGCCTGGCCGCGATCTCCCGCAGCTCCGGCTCTTTGACCAGTCCGTGCAATCCGTCGCTGCAGAGGATGAACGTGTCGCCGTCCTGCAGATCGAACGGCCCGCGCACATCCACTTCCACATCCTCGGCCACGCCCATGGAGCGCTGCAGCACGTTGCGGCGCGGATGCGTTTCCGCCTCGGCGCTGGTGAGCAGGCCCTCGCGCACCATCGTGGCGACGAGCGAGTGATCGTCGGTGAGCTGCTGGATCTCGCCTTTGCGCACGAGATAGATGCGCGAGTCGCCGACGTGCGCGAGCCAGCCGTGATCGCCTTTCACGGCCAGCACGGACGTGGTGGTGCCCATCCCGCGCAGCTCCGGATTGGCCTGCGCCTCGGCGTAGATGCGCGCGTTCGCGCGCGTGAGCGACTCGCGCAGCGCGGTGGGGATGTCCGTGGTCTCGCTGCCGAGGAATTGCGCTTTGACCGTTTCGGCGGCCAGGCGCGAGGCGGTCGCGCCGCCGCGATGTCCGCCCATCCCGTCCGCGACGATGAGCAGTCGCCCGCCGGGATGGCTTTCCAGCTCTTCCTGCGCGTTGGTGAACGTCCCGAAATCCTGGTTCTCCGAGCGCACCAGTCCCACGTCGGTGCGGAGCACCGCACGAACGATGAACTGACGCGGCGAAACGGACTCGGACGCTGCTTGCTCGCTCATTGGAGCCGACCACCCCGTGGATGACGCGGAGCGGACATTATAGACATGAGCGATGAACTATGAGCGATGAGCGATGAGCAAGGGCCGGGACGATGAGCGATGAACTATGAGCGATGAGCGATGAGCAAAGGCCGACGAGCCCATGGCTCCGGTCGCGCATCGTTCATCGCTCATCGTTCATCGCTCGTTATAATCGCGCTCTCCATGGACCAGCTCCAGATCCACTACGTCGATCTCGGCGTGCCGCGGATTACCGATGTTCGCTCGGAGCTCTCGATCGGACGCACCGAGGGGAACGACCTCGTGCTCAACCATCCGTCCGTGTCGCGCAAGCACGCGCGGGTCGAGGCGCGCGGCAATCACTGGTGGATCATCGATCTCAAGTCGACCAACGGCGTGAAGCTGAACGGAAACCTGATCGGCGAGTCGCAGATCGGCGCCGGCGACAAGATCCTGATCGGTTCCGTGCAGCTCGACGTGAAGGCCATGCCCAGCGTCGAGTTCACCGGCGAGTCGATGTTCGACAACCCGTCGGGCACGGTCATCCGCCGCATCTCCGACTTCAACTCCGAGTTCGGACTCGATCTCGCGGAGCTCGCGGCGCAGCCCGTGCGTCCGCCCTCCGAGCCCGGCGCGCCGCCGCAGGTGACGCGCGAGAAGATCTTCCAGGTGCTCGTGCAGGTGGCGAAATCGCTGCTGCAGACCGAGGAGCTTTCGGATCTGCTCGAGACCGTGATGGACATGATCTTCAAGTACCTGCCGGTCGAGCGCGGACTGATCATCCTCTTCGACGAGGCCGGCAACCCGGTGCCGAAGCTGACCAAGTTCATCGAAGGCGCCGACGCACACGACATCCCCATCTCGCGCACGATCCTGAAGATGGTGGCTGAGCAGCAGGTCTCGCTGATGACCTCCAACGCGCTCGAAGACGCGCGTTTGCTCGGCGGAAAGTCGATCGCCATTCACGGCATCCGGTCGGCGATGTGTGTGCCGCTGTGGAACCGGCAGCGCGTGATCGGCGCGGTGCAGGTCGACTCGCCGATTCACATCGGACGTTTCACGGAAGAGGATCTCGACCTGCTCACGGCTCTCGCCAATTTCGCGGCCGTGGCCATCGAGCGCGCGCAGCTCGCGGAGAAGATCGAGCAGGAGCGCAAGATCCGCTCGAAGATGGAGCGGTATCACTCGCCCGCCGTCATCGACGAGATCGTGAAAGGCGCCGCCGTCGAAGAGGACGAGATCAAGTCCGCCGACGTCTCCATTCTCTTCGCCGACATCTCCGGATTCACGACGGTGTCGGAGACGAAAGCGCCGGAGGAAGTGGCGGCGTACCTGTCGAACTTTTTCTCCGCGGCGGTGGACGCGATCTTCATGTACAGCGGCACGCTCGATAAATTCATCGGCGACGCGGTGATGGCCTTCTTCGGCGCGCCGATCCATCAGGACGATCACGCCGACCGCGCAGTCATGGCCGGGTTGATGATGATGGAGCGCATCGACGAGTGGAATCAGCAGCGCGAGGGCGAGGGACTGCCGCCCGTGCGCATCCGCGTGGGCATCAACAGCGGACCGGCGGTGGTCGGCAACGTCGG
>DATLBM010000179.1:0-2167 GCA_035526885.1 Thermoanaerobaculia bacterium
CAGCACGATCCCCGCGGCGATCGCGCCGCCGATGTAGATGACGAGCTGCACGACCTCGATCCAGACGATGGCCTCGATGCCGCCGGCCAGGGTGAAGATGGTCATGATCACGCCGAGGCCGATGATCGCGCCGCCGACGCCAAGGCGCTCGAGCAGCGCGCCGAGGACGTACGCGGTGAGGAGCAGGCGCACGCCGTCCGCAATGGTGCGCATGATTACGAACAGCGACGCCGCCAGCGCCTTCACCGACGGCGCGAACCGCGTCTGCAGCAGCTCGTAGACGGTCACCAGCTCGCCGCGGAAGAACCACGGCATGAAGAACACGGCGATGATGAAGCGCGCGGCGATGTATCCGAGGACGAGCTGCAGAAACCGAAAGTCCCCGCCCTTCGCCCAGGCGATGCCGGGCACGGAGATGAAGGTCACGGTCGACGTTTCGGTGGCCACGATGGACGCGGCGATGGCCCACCACGGCACGTCGTGACTGGCCAGAAAGTACTGCCTGGTCGTTTTCTGCCGTCGCGCAAAAAAGAATCCCGCGCCGAGGACGGCGGCGAGGTAGAGGATGATGATGGCGGCGTCGAGCAGGCTCGCGATTTTATCGCTGCGGCCAGCGATAGTGGCCCGTCACTTCGTACGCGAAGAGCACGTCCTCGATCTGCGCGCCCGCGCCGATGTTGTGCACGACGAGGTAGCGGTCCGTGCCGCGCGCGGGGACGTCGGACACCAGTCCGATGTGTGCCAGGCCACCGGTGAGGCGCCAGGTGATCACGTCGCCGGGCTTGTAGTCCGCGCCGCGGCGCGTCACCGCGAGCTTGCCGCCGCGGCGCGTGAAGAAGGTGGCCAGGTTGGGCACGCGGCGGTGGTCGATGTTGGTGTCCGTCGTGCGCATGCCCCAGCTCTTCGGATACGCGGAGAAGTTGCGCTTCATGTCCTCGTGCACGAGCTGCTGCAGATCGAGACCGGCGTGGCGGTACGCGCGGATGATCACGTCCGTGCAGACGCCCACTTCGCGCGGCACGTCGCCCATCGGATAAGCGAGCTTGCGATAGGCCGGATCGTAGCCGCGCGTGACGCCGACCTGCTGCCGGGCCCCCGCGATCACGCGGGGGTCGGCAGCGAGAGGCAGCGCCAGCGCTGCGGCCAGCAGAAGTCTCTTCATCAATAAAGAAGACGAATGCCGACCTGGAAGGTTCTCGGCACGTAGTCCGGATGCGTCGAGAGGATCTTCCCGAAGTTCGCGCTGGCGAAGTCGTTGACGGGCACGCCCCACGTCACGCGATCGGTCACGTTGAACACGTCCAGACGGAAGACGGCGGTGTTGCCGATGACGCCGAACGCTTTGGAGATGCCCAGGTCGATCTGTTCGCGGCCGTCGGTGTAGTAGGTGTTGCGTCCGATCAGATCGCTGAAATCGTCGTTCGGCGTGGCGCGGCGGAATCCCGAAGCCGGCAGCTCCGCGGTCGAGTTGTTCGGGTTGTTGACGTGCCATCCGCCGGCGTACTTCGGATCGACGGGGATGGGCCGCTGGTTGGCGACGCCGTCGAAGTCGATGTCCACCGCGCCGGTGTCGATGAGCGTGAACGGCGTGCCGGACGACAGGCGCACGATCGTCGAGACCTGCCAGCCGCCGAGGATCTGGCCGAGTGCGTCCTTGCGGTCGCGGAAGAACGGAAGCAGATAGCTGCCGGTCAGCGTGAAGCGGTGCCGCGTGTCGAAGCGTGACAGTCCGCGCTTGTAGTTCTCGTACTCGGGGAAGATGTTGATGTCGCCCGCGCCCGAGGCCGTCGCTTCGGAGCCGCTGTCCAGCGCCTTGCTGAACGTGTACGTCGTGCGTCCCTGGAATCCGTGCACCAGGCCGGTCTCGAACTCGAGCTGGCCGGCGTGATACGAGCTCTCGGCGATGTTGTCGACGATGAGGTTGGTCGTGTAGCGCGCGTCGGGACGGCGCTCGTTCGTGCGCGGCACGCGCAGCGAGATCTCGTTGGCGGCGATCGGCACCGCCACGGGGCAGGTCGCGTTCACGGCCTGTCCGGGCGTGCCCGTGCCGGCGCACCGCCAGTCGGCGGCCACTTTCCACGTCGTGCCGTCGGGCTTCACGGGCAGGTTGTCGAAGCGATACTGCAGAAGATTGCGTCCCTGCGTGCCGATGTAGCTGGCCCGGAAG
>DATLBM010000180.1:0-2247 GCA_035526885.1 Thermoanaerobaculia bacterium
CCCGAAAACCGGACGGGCGACCGTGAGCAGCAGGAACGTGAGTGACAGACGTATCGTCCGCATGATTCCTCGAAATGCGGTGGTAGACCACCAGTGACTATCTTCTTCCGCCATGAAGATCGCAGTTTGTATCAAGCGTACCCCTGACTCCGAGTCGCGGTTCAAAATCGCCGGCGGCGCTGGCATCGACGAGACGGGGTTGAAGTTCGACATGGATGACTTCGCGAGCTATGCCGTCGAGGTGGCGCTGCAGCTGAACGAGAAGCAAGGACCGGGCGAGACGGTTGTCTTCGCGGTCGGGCCGGACTCGGTGCAGGAGACGCTGCGAAAGGCGATGAGTATGGGCGCGGACCGCGCCGTGCACCTCAAAGCGGATGCGCCCGTGTTCGATGGGCTCGCGGTCGCAAAGGCGCTCGCCGCCGAGCTGAAGGCGGGCGGGTTCGATCTCATTCTCTTCGGTAAGTACGCCTTCGATACCTCTGCATCGATCGTCGGAACCGCGACGGCCGAGCTGCTTGGCGTGGCCGGTGTCACCGCGGTCTCGAAGCTGGATATCGCGAATGGCAAGGGAATAGCGCGACGCGAGATCGAAGGGGCGGGTGAGATGGTCGAGTTTGCGTTGCCCGCCGTCGTTACGATCGACGAAGGGATCGCGCGCCCGAGATATCCGGCACTGAAGGGCATCATGGCGGCAAAGAAAAAGCCGCTCGAGAGCAAGCCGGCGCAGCTGGGCAGCATTCGCGTGACGGTCAAGAACATGGAGCTGCCCGCGGAGCGTCCGGCCGGTCGCATCATCGGAAACGGTGTCGAGGCGGTGCCCGAGCTCGTTCGCCTGCTGCAGACGGAGGCGAAAGTCCTCTGATGCCGAACATTCTCGTCTTTGCGGAATCGCGCGGTGCCGAGCTGCGGAAAGTCGCGCTCGAAGCGGTGACTGCCGCGCGTGCCCTCGCCGACCAGCTGGGTGGCGCGGAGGTCCATGCGATTGTGCTGGGACCGCCGGGCATCGCCGCCAAGGCGGCGCAGCTCGGACCACATGGCGCGGACGTCATCCTGGTCACGGAGCACGCGGCCTTCGAGCGCTACGCGCGCGAGTCCGCGGCCGCGACGATCTGCGATCGCGCCAAGAGTGGCGGATACCGCGCCGTCATCCTCCCGTTCTCCGCCAACGGCCGCGACCTCGGCCCGCGCCTCGCGGCGCGTCTCGACGCGCCGATCGCATCCGATGTGATTGCCTTGAGCGGTTCGGGTGACACGATCACCGTGCGGCATCCGGGCTACGCCAACAAGGTCATCATCACGCTCGAGGTGAAAGGATCGCCCGCCGTAATCTCGGTGAGGCCGTCCGCCATCACACCGGCGCAGAATGCCAAGGCGGGACGGGTCGAAACCATTTCGCCGTCGGCCGACCCCGGCGCAGAGCGCGTCGTAGTCAAGGAACTGATCGAAGGCGCCAAGGGAAAGCTGGATCTCGGCGAAGCGCCGGTGATCGTCTCGGGCGGCCGAGGCTTGAAGGGCGCGGAGAACTTCAAGCTGGTGGAGGACCTCGCCGCCGCGTTCGGGAATGCCGCTGTCGGTGCTACGCGCGCGGTGACTGATGAGGGGTGGCGTCCCCATTCCGACCAGATCGGCCAGACCGGCCGTCAGGTGAGTCCACAGCTCTATGTCGCGGTCGGCATTTCCGGCGCGATCCAGCATCTGGCGGGGATGCGCACGTCGAAGACGATCGTCGCGATCAACAAGGACGCCGAAGCGCCGATCTTCAAGGTGGCCGACTATGGAATCGTGGGCGATGTGTTCGAAGTTGTACCGGCGCTGACCGCGGCCGTTCGCGAAGCGAAAAAGGGACATTGAGCCCGTGAGCGGCGAAAACGTCGCGTTTCTCTTCGTCCTCCTGGTTGCCGCCGGCTTCTTCGCCTACAACGTCCAGCGGCTGGTGCAGTACATGCGCCTCGGCAAAGCCGAGTGGCGCCTCGATCGCCCAGTCGCGCGCGCCTGGAACGTCCTGAAAGTCGGTATCGCCCAGACCAAGATCCTGCGTGACCCGATCGCGGGCGCGATGCACGCGACGATCTTCTGGGGATTCATGGTGCTCACGGCGGGCACCGTCGAGCTGCTGATTTCCGGTGTGTTCCCGTCGTTCTCCTACGCGCGCTTTTTGCCAGCCCGGTTGTATATAGGCTACGAGCTATCGCAGGACGGGTTCGCGGTCATGGTGCTCGGCGCGATTGCGTTCGCGTACTTCCGTCG
>DATLBM010000181.1:0-3640 GCA_035526885.1 Thermoanaerobaculia bacterium
GGCGATGAACGTCAGCGGTCCCGCGATCTCCGCCGCCACGAGCCGGTCGCCGGGAATCGGGTAGCTCTTGAGCAGCTCGATGCGCGGCAGATCGAGACGCATGTCCTGCGTGAAGACGCCGCTGCCGAGGAGCGGAAAGACGCCGGCCAGGACCAGGGCGAGCGTGGCCAGCGTCGTGCGCACCGCCGGCTCGTGCGTGTAGAACGACTGGCCGACGAAGTAGATCGCGCAGACGGCCATGATCAGCAGCCACGGCGAGGAGATGCGCAAGCCCGCGGTGACGTTCTTCCAGTAGATGGCCACCTCCGGCCGCGCGCCCGGACGAATGCGGAACGGCGGCGGCATCCGCGGGAACGTCACCACCTGGCCCACGCGCTGCTGGCTCATACGCGCGCGGCGCGCCGCGGACTTCTGCGACGCGTGAATCGACGCCTCTTCGAACGCGATGTTCGTCCGGGCCGCCAGCTCGAACACCACCAGCGCTACGACCAGCAGAATGCCGCACGACAGCAGCAGTTGCAGGATGGAGAGCGGCAACACGGCGTGCGCGAAGAGCCGCGGCACGAACAGAATCGCGTCGGCGAGCGAGCCGTGAAAGAGTCCCGGAAGATCCGCCGGGAACCGTCCGGGCTTCATCCGCGCGCCCACGCCTTTGAACGCCGCGAGATTCACGGTGCGCCACAGCAGATACGAAAGGCCTACCACGATCGCCGCAACCGCCGGAAGCCGCAGCAGAAAGCCGATGCCCATGAGCTTCAGCCGCGCGCGCGCCAGCGCCACGAACGTGAAGTAGACCGACAGCACGATGAAGCACGCCCACAAGCCGATGAACTTCGCGCTGCGGAACATCAGGAACGACAGGATGGTCGCGCTGATGAACACCTGCGGCTGCGCGCGCAGCACTTTATAGAGCAGCAGTTGCCGTCGAGTGACGGGTGCGGGGAAGAGGAACTGGATCTCGGCCTCGCTGAACGTCAGTCCCGCCGACTGCTCGGGCAGCGCCCACGCCAGGATCATCATCGCCAGCACGACCACCGCCGCGAGGTCGATGAACAGCGCGCTCACGGGAATGCCCATGTGCGCGATCGGCGAGCGCGCGCTGAACAGATGGCGGAAGCTGGTGAACCACAAGTACGCCATGGCCGCGAGGAACGAGAGCAGGTAGCGGATGTTGCGCAGCCGCTTCAATCGGGACACGAAGCGATTGCGGAACGACCGCAGCGTGACGAAGAGGAATGCGCGGATCACGGGCGCGGTCCCTGCTGCGGCGCGCCGGAAGTGATGGCCAGAAATGCCTCTTCCAGCGACATGTCGCCGCGGCCCTGCGCGATCTGCCACTTCAGATCGTCGATCGTGCCGTACGCGATGCGCTCGCCCTTCTGAATCACCGCCACGCTGTCGCACATCTCTTCGACGAGGTGCAGCAGGTGCGAGCTGAGAATGACCGCGCTCCCTTGCTGCGCGCGCCGCGTGATGGACTCTTTCATGCGGCGAATGCCCAGCGGATCCAACCCCGTCAGCGGCTCATCGAAGATCATCACCTCGGGCGAGTGAATGAAGCCGCAGGCGATCATCAGCTTCTGTTTCATGCCGCGCGAGAGCTCGGCCGGCAAGGCGTTGCGCTTCTCCGTGAGCTCGAATTCTTCGAGCAGCGCGTCCATCGGCGCGCGCCACTCCGCGACGCCGTAGATCGCCGCCGCGAACTGGAGATGCTCCGCGGCGGTCAGGTAATCGAAGAGACGCGGCTCGTCGGGAAAGAACGCCAATCGCCGCTTCGCCTCCACCGCTTCCGCGACGATGTCATGGCCGCCGATGCGCACCTGGCCGGAGCTCGGCGGATGGATGCCGCCCATCGCGCGCAGGGTCGTGGTCTTGCCGGCGCCGTTCGGTCCGACCAGTCCGAGGATCTGTCCGGGCTCGACGGTGAAAGAGAGATCGCGCACGGCCACGAACGAGCCGTACGACTTCGTGAGGTTGAGGACCTCGATTGCATGCATCCGCAGATCATATCGATCGGAAAACTCCTGCGCCTGATTCTCGACAAGCGATCACGATGCGCAGGCGCGCAACGCGAGGTTGAGCAGCAGCGTCAGAAGCAGCGAGGCGATGATGCTGAAGAGGCAGCCGGACATGCGTACGCGAATGGGCATCGCCGCGCGAGCTGTGCGGAACGCATGCCGCGCTAGATCGGCGGCAGCTTCAGCTCGTGCTCGCTCAGCTTCTCCAGCGTGGCGTTGGAGAAGCGCGCCATCACGAAGCGCTGGTTGCGCTCGAAGAGCACGATGAACTCCGACGCATTCGCGGCGGTGGCGCTGTGCACGCGCGAGACGCCGGTGGCCACCGGGACCAGCCTCGATCCGATCGCGTCGCGCACGAACAGCTCGCCCGTGGCCGCGCCTTCATTCGTCACGTACACGGCCAGCGCGATCGGCGTGCCCCTCTCGTACGCATCGTCCGGAGCGTGAATGGCCGTCTCGGACAAAACGCTCTGGTGCGACGGAAGGAGCCAGCGCGACGCGCCGGTGGTGGGATCGATGAAGAGGACGTTGCGCGTACGAACGACGTCGCCTTCTTTCAGGCCGCGGCCTTCCTGGATGGACTGCATCTCGGCGGCCAGCAGGTGCGTGCCGGGGATGAGCGCCGGATCGCTGAGCCGCAGTTTCACTTCGGGACTCGGCGGCTGCGGGACGACCACGGCCGGCACCACGGGCGTGTCGCGGCGCCACGGCTTCACTTCGGACAGAATGAGGACGAGGATGGCGATGGCGCCTGCGAGGATGGCCAGCGCGTTCAGTCTCCAGATCCAGCGGAAGACTCGCGTTGTTCTCATACCTCTTTTTACGAGGCACGCCGGCAAAGGGTTTAGTGAGTCACCCGCCACACCGCGTTGCCCACGTCATCCGCCACGAGCAGCGCGCCTTTCGCGTCGACGGTCACGCCCACCGGGCGGCCGCGCGCGTCGCCGTGATCGTCGACGAAGCCGGTCAGGATCTCCTGCGCCTCGCCGCCGGGGCGGCCGTTCGCGAAGGGGATGAAGATGACGCGATAGCCGGCCAGCGGACGGCGGTTCCACGAGCCGTGCTGCCCGACGTACGCGCCGCCGTCGTGGAAGACGAGGCCCAACGAACCGGTGTGGGCGCCTAACGCAAAGTCAGGGACGGTGGCGGAAGCCACGAGGTCGGGACGCGGCGGCTGCACGCGATCGTCAACGTGTTGACCATAGTAGCTGTACGGCCATCCGTAGAACGCGCCTTCCTGGACCGAGGTCAGGTAGTCGGGAACGAGATCGCTTCCCAGCTCGTCACGCTCGTTGACCACCGCCCACAGCGCGCCGCTCGACGGCTCGAAGGCGATGCCCACGGGATTGCGCAGTCCGGAGGCGAAGACGCGGGTCCGGCCGGTGGCGGGATCCATCACCAGGACCGCGGCGCGGTCTTTCTCGACGTCCATCCCTTTCTCGGCCACGTTGCTGTTCGAGCCGACCCCGACGTAGAGGCGCCCATCCTTCATGACCATGCTCTTGGTCCAGTGGTGGTTGATGCCCGCGGGAAGGTCTCCGACTTTTGTCGGAGCGTCGCTGATGGAGGTCGCGCCGTCGCGATACGGGAAGCGCACCACGGCGTCCGCGTTGGCGACGTAG
>DATLBM010000182.1:0-28190 GCA_035526885.1 Thermoanaerobaculia bacterium
GATGACGTGCACAATGGTTTTATTGGTCATGCAGGACGATTGCTCCTCGAGGTGTGTGAATCGGGCGCGGATCATAGCAGAGGGAGCAATTTGACAGGGCGGGGCGGGCGTTGCATGGTTGTGGTCATGGCTGCGATCGAAAAGGACGAGATGGCCGAGCGCGACAGAAAAGCCGGGGAAGTCCTGCGGGAGTATCGCGAGCGGCGAAAAGACGGAAGGCTGACGCCCGACGAGATGATGGAACTGATCAGCAAGATGCCCGGCATGCCTGACGGCTGGACTTCCGCCGACTACATTCGCGAGTTGCGCGGGCCGCTCCCTGAGGACGATCCTGAGTTCCAGGAATTCATTCGCCGCAATCGTTGACGCGTCGGCGCTGATCGACGCGTACACCGGCGACCGGAATGCGGCCAACGCAGTTCTGCACCGCAGGCTGCACGCTCCTGTCACGGTCGACGCGGAGGTGCTGCACGGATGCCGGCGAGCGTGGTTTGCCGGACGGATGTCGACCGCCCAGGTCCTGTTCGTCATCGACTCGGTGGCCGACGCCGACATCCTGCGACACGGCATCGAGCCGCTCGTCGGTCGCATGTGGGAGCTTCGCTACAACGTGAGCGCGTACGACGCCGCCTACGTTGCGCTCGCTGAATCCCTGAACCTCCCCTTGATCACCCGCGACGCGCGCCTTGCGCGCTCCTCCGGCCACGCCGCCCGCATCGAGTACATCGCGTAGAATCGCGCGCCCATGGCGGCCAAGACGGATTCGGGGGAGAAGCTCATCGCGTCGAACAAGAAGGCGCTGCATGACTACTTTGTCGTGTCCAGGTTCGAGGCCGGGATCGCGCTGACGGGTACCGAGGTCAAGTCGCTGCGCGGGGGGAAGGCGAATCTGAAGGACAGTTACGTCACGCTCAAAGACGGCGAGGCGTTTCTGTTCGGCGCGCACATCTCGCCGTACACGCACGGGAATCTCGAGAATCACGATCCCGAGCGCACGCGGAAGCTGCTCCTGCACCGGAAAGAGCTGGAGAAGCTCAAGAAGGAGACGACCGAGAAGGGACTGACCGTCGTGCCGCTGCGGCTGTATTTCAGAGGTGCGAAGGTGAAGGCCGAGATCGCCGTCGTGCGCGGCAAGAAGCAATACGACAAGCGCGAGACCGAGAAGAAGCGCGAGGCCGACCGCGAGACCGCCGCCGCGATCAAGTCCGCCAAACGCTGAGCGCGCTGTGGTTGCACAGCCACAGTCGTGACCCTGAGCGGGGACAGACGCAGCGCTTCCACCGAGCGCGATGAAAACGCGTAAACGCCTCTGAGTGAGCATCTTGCGCGAAAACGGAACGGTCGTGCGCGCCGTGGCACTGCCCTCGCTCCAGTGCGCGCAGATATGTTCGTTCAGCGAAAGACCATCAACACCTCCGTCAGCATCTCCGGCATCGGGCTGCACTCCGGTCTGTACACGACCGTCGAGCTCCGGCCGGTGCCCGCGGGGCGCGGCGTGACCTTCGTTCGCGCCGATCTCGACGGGCTCCGCATCCCGGCCCTGCAGGCCTCCACCACCGCCCTCGACCACGCGACCACGGTCGGCAAGGATGACGTACAGGTCGGCACCGTCGAGCACCTTCTCTCCGCGCTCATGGCCTGCGCGATCACCGACGTCGACATTCACATCGATGGTCCGGAAGTGCCGATCATCGACGGCAGCGCGCTGCCGTTCATGCATCTCATCGATGCCGCCGGCGTTCGCGAGCTCGATGCCGAAGTTCCCGTGCTGCGTCTGAAACGGCCGGTCGGGATCGTCGATGGCGACAAGTCGATCCGCATCGTTCCCGCGAAAAACCTCAGCATTCGCTACAAGATCGACTTCGATCATCCCGTCATCGGACGCGAGTCGTTCCACTTCGACTTCGGCCACGACAGCTTCCTCCGCAAGATCGCCCCTGCGCGCACGTTCGGCTTCATGCGCGACGTCGAGAAGCTCCGGGCCGCGGGCCTGGCGCGCGGAGGTTCCGTTGAGAACGCCGTCGTCCTCGACGATCGCGGCGTCGTCAACGGCCCGCTGCGTTTCAAGGACGAGTTCGTGCGCCACAAGATCCTCGACCTGGTCGGCGACCTGGCCCTGATCGGACGTCCGATCGCCGGCGAGATCACCGCCTATCGCGCCGGTCACGCCCTCCACTCCCGTTTCGTGGCCGCGATCCTCGAGGCCGCGGCCGAGCAGGAGCAGGAGTTCGAGTCGCGCGCATCGCAGCGTTACGAGCAGTTCGCGTAATTGCCGGCTGGCTGTGGTAAAAAAGCCACAGTGTCGCGCATCCTCTTATCGTTGTTGATCCTCGGAGCGCCGCTGGCGGCGGCGGCGCCGCCCAATCCCACCATCGAGAATCTCTCCGCCGCCGCCGCCAACGGCCGGGTCTCCGTGCGTTTCCTGCTGGCCGGCGCGTTCGGCAACGCGGAGATGATCGAGGCGCTGCGCAGCGGACTGCCGACCAGCTTCACCTACACCATCGAGATCTTCCGCGACCGCCCCAACTGGTTCGACGACTCCATCTCCCGCGCGAGCGTCGAAGTCATCTGCACGTACAACTCGCTCACGCGCGAGTACCTGCTCAACTATCGCCGCGACCGGCGCCTCGTGCGCAGCGAGACCTTCACCGACCTGGCGGCGCTGGAGCGGCAGATGTCGACCATCGAAGAGAAGGATCTCTTCGACGTGGGCGAGCGCAAGCCGTACAAGCTGAAAGTGCGCGTGAAGGCGGACCTCATGCGCGGCTGGCTGATGTACGTCATCCCGTGGGAAGTCTCCACGCACTGGCGCGAGGCGCGCGTGCGATGAGCGTCCGCGAGCTCGTCCTGCGCTATCGCAAGGACCCGCGGTTCATCGTGTCCGTGCCGCTGGTCATCCTCGCGGCGACGAGCCTCGTCTACTACGTCACGCAGCAGGCCAAGCAGCTCACGCCCGACGCGCTCAGCAACCGGCTCCTGCTGTTCGTGCTGTGGAACATCAACCTGCTGCTGATCGTCGGCATCCTCTTCGTGCTGCTTCGCGGCGTGGTGAAGCTGGTGCTGGAGCGCCAGCGCGGCATCATCGGCTCGCGTTTCCGCACCAAGCTGGTGGTGACGTACGTGGCCACGTCGCTGCTGCCGGTGGTCGTGCTCTTCCTCGTGGCCACCGATCTGCTGCGCGTCTCCATCGACCGGTGGTTCGCGACGCCGGTGCGGCAGATCGTCACGAACGGCGAGCAGATCGCGCAGGCCTCGCAGGATCAGACCGCGCGGGTCGCCGAAGGCGCCGCGCGCGAGATCGCCTCGAACGGCGCCGCCCGCGATGCCGCAACCGTCGACGGCATCCTCTCCCACGTGCGCCGCTTCCACAACGTGCACATGGCCGCCGTGTACCGCGGGGGCATTCTGCTGAAAGCGCAGGCCGATCCGCGCGCGCCGATCCAGGAAGTGGCCGATCCCAGCGCGCGCTTCTTCGAAGAGATTGCAAGGAACGGCCGGGCCGTGAAGATCGACGTCGTCACCAGTGGCAAGTGGATTCGCACCGCCGTGCCGATGGGCGGCGACGACGTCGCGCTGGCCGGCGTGTTCCTGCCCGCCACCACCAGCCGGATGATCGATCAGTCGATCATCGCCTATCGCGATTTCAACCAGCTCTACTCGCAGCGCGAGCGCCTCAAGGCCTCGCAGACGATGCTCTTTCTGGCGGTGACGCTGGCCAGTCTCTTCGGCACGTTGTGGACGTCGATCTACGCGTCGCGGCGGATCACGATTCCGATCAAGGCTCTGGCCGAGGCCACGGCCAGGCTGGCGGAGGGCGGCTACGGGCATCGCGTCGACGTGGAGGCCACGGATGAAGTGGGCCGCCTCATCACGTCGTTCAACGACATGTCCGCGACGCTGGCCGGGCAGCGCCGGCAGCTCACCGAGACCAATCGCTTCATGACCACCGTGCTCGAGTCGGTGAGCACGGGCATCATCGCCTTCGCGGACGATCTGCAGATTCTCTCCATCAACCGCGCCGCACTGCAGATGCTCGAGCTTTCGAACGTCTCGGCCGGCGCATCGCTCTCGGCCATCCTGCAAGGCGATCTCGAGCCGGTGGCGCAGGCCATCCAGGAGCTCACCACCAACCGCGCCCGCACGCGCGAGGTGGCGGTCATCGTCAACGGCGAGCTGCACTACCTCGAGCTCTCCGCCGCGAGACTGGGCAGCGGCGCCGGCTGGGTGCTGGCGCTGGAAAACTCCACGCAGCTCGTGCAGGCCCAGAAGCTGGCCGCGTGGAACGAGGCCGCGCGCCGCATCGCGCACGAGATCAAGAATCCGCTGACGCCGATCCAGCTCTCCGCCGAGCGCATCGCGCGCAAGTTCGGCAAGGACGAGCCGGCGATCGACGAAGGCTGCCGCATCATCGTCGACGAGGTCGGCCATCTCAAGCGGATGGTCGACGAGTTCGCGCGCTTTGCGCGCATGCCCGCGATTCACCTGCGCCACGCGCAGCTCGCGGAGATCCTGCAGCAGGCCGCCGGTCTCTATCGCGACACGAAGCCGAAGGTGACCATCTCGGTCGACGTGGCGCCGGACATCGAGCTGCTCATGGATCCCGAACAGATCCGCCGCGCGGTCGGCAACCTTCTGAAGAATGCCGTCGAGGCGACCGAGTCCGGCGAGATCCGCGTCTCCGCGAGGCGCGCACCGCATCGCGTGGTGATCGAGGTCGCCGATCCCGGGCGCGGCGTTCCCGACTCCGACAAGGACAAGCTCTTTCTCCCGTACTTTTCCACCAAAGGCCGCGGCACCGGCCTGGGGCTGGCCATCGTGCACCGCATCGTGCGCGATCACGACGGGCAGATTCACGTGCACGACAACCATCCGAAGGGCACCCGCTTCGAGATCGAGTTACCGGCGTAGGAGAGAAACGATGACCGATGAGAGATGAGCGATGAGCCCGGGCCACCCGGCTCCAGCGTTCATCGTTCATCGCTCATCGTTCATCGCTCATCGTTCATCGTTCATCGTTCGTTATGGCAAAGATCTTAATCATCGACGACGAGCCGTCGATCCGCACCACGCTTTCCAGCATTCTCGAAGACGAGGGGCACCGCGCGACGGCGTGCGAGTCGGGCGAGGAAGGCATCGCGCAGTTCGCGCGCGACGAGTTCGATCTCGTGCTCCTCGATCTCTGGCTGCCCGGTATCGACGGCCTGGCCGTGCTGGAGCGGCTGCGCACCGCCGGCGCGCCGCCGGTCATCGTCATCTCCGGCCACGGCTCGATCGACAGCGCCGTCCGCGCCACGCGTCTCGGCGCGTACGACTTTCTCGAGAAACCGCTCTCGCTCGATCGCGTGCTGCTGACCGTGAATCACGCGCTGAGCGATCGCCGCCTGCGCGAACAAGTACGCGATCTCCGGCGCCAGATCACGCTCGAAGAGATCCTCATCGGCGACAGCGAGCCGATGCAGCGTCTCGAGCAGCAGATCCGCAGCGCCGCGGCGTCGCACAGCCGCGTTCTCATCACGGGCGAGAACGGCAGCGGCAAGGAGATCGTCGCGCGCACGCTGCATCGCCTGTCGCCGCGCGCGGAGCAGCCGTTCATCGACGTCAACTGCGCGGCCATCCCGGAGGAGCTGATCGAGTCGGAACTGTTCGGACATCGCAAAGGCGCGTTCACCGGCGCGATCGACGACCGCAAAGGCAAGTTCGAGCTGGCCGACGGCGGCACGCTCTTTCTCGACGAAGTGGGCGACATGAGCCTGAAGACGCAGGCCAAGGTGCTGCGCGTGCTGCAGGAGCAGACGTTCCAGCGCGTGGGCGGGCAGCAGACGATCAAAGTCGACGTGCGCGTGATCGCGGCGACGAACAAGGAGCTGGAGCAGGAGATCGCGAACGGCAACTTCCGCAGCGATCTGTACTATCGGCTGAACGTCATTCCCATGCAGGTGCCGCCCCTGAGGGGACGCGGCAACGACGTCGTACTGCTGGCCGAGCACTTTCTCCGCCGCTTCGCGGCGGAGACGGCGCAGCCGCGCAAGAAACTCTCGTCGGGCGCGGCCGCGAAGCTGAAGGCGTATCACTGGCCGGGCAACGTGCGCGAGCTGCGCAACGTCGCCGAGCGCCTGGCCATCCTCCTTCCCAACGACACCATCGAGCCCGAGGACCTTCACCTCGGCGCGCGCGCCGACTCGCAACCGGTCGACATCGCGGCCAATCTCCCGCTCAAGGAAGCGCGCGAACAGTTCGAGAAGCAGTACATCCTCGACCGTCTCCGCGAGTTCGCGGGCAACGTCAGCCGGACCGCGGAATCGCTGGGCGTCGAGCGCAGCAACCTCTATCGAAAAATGGACGCGTACGGGATCCGAATGCGGGAATGAGGGCGGCACGGCCGCCTGCGCCGATTGCCCGAGGCTGCGGCGTGATGACCGCTCGGAGGCGGCGTTTTCGCGGGAATGCACCCCACCCTCATGGCGTTAGCTGCGTTGCTTGACAGCGAACCGGTGCATCGCTAAAGTTCGCCGTCCGTAAGCGGGAATAACTCAGTTGGTAGAGTGCAACCTTGCCAAGGTTGATGTCGCCGGTTCGAGTCCGGTTTCCCGCTCCAAATGACAATCCCTGAGAGCCGCCCCGAAATGGGCGGCTCTTTTTTTTCATGGCCCGTATTCTCCTCGTCCTCGTCCTCGGCGCGCCCGCGTTCGCCGCATCGCCTCGGGTGCTGAACGTCCGCGATTTCGGCGCGGCCGGCGACGGCATCACGGACGACTATGAGGCCATGCAGTTCGCCGCGACCGTGCTCTGCGCCGCACCGTCCGGCAGCCGTCTCGTCTATCCGCCGGGAACGTATCGCGTCGATCGCTTTCGCTTGTTCCGCGGTCCTGTCCGGAATGGCGTGGAAGACATCACCTATCGCAACTGCCACGGCGTGACCATCAGCGGCTACGGCGCGAAGATCGAAGTGAAGGGCGACTTCTTCCAGCCCGCCGATTTTCAGGATGGCGGCGCGTGGTTCTCGTACACCAAGCAGCTCACGCCATTCTTCCTCGTCGACTCGACCGACTTCACCATCGAAGGCTTCGAGATGGACGGCAACGTGGACCGCATGACCCGCGATCCGCGCTCGCTCGAAGACGCATCCGCGGGCATCATGACGCGACGCTGCTCGCGCTATCTCCTCCGCGACCTCGACATCCATCACTTCTCCGTCGACTCGATCCTCCTCGGCTGGCTCGACTTTGACGACGTCTTCATCGCCGACCGCGACGCGCGAGTCGAGAACGTGCGCGGCCATCACAACGGGCGCGTTGGTCTGGTCATCGGTCACGCGCGCGGCGCGTGGGTGGTGCGCTCGACGTTCACGGATATCGGCGAGACGGACGGAGCGTTCCCGCCGTTCAGTCCCGAGGCCGGAGTGGATGTGGAGCCGGACTTCGGTGTCGAGGACGACCTCGATGTGGCGACGGGCGAGGTGTACTTCATCGACTCGACGTTCCGCGGTTGCAAGGGACCGGAGTTCGCCGCGGCTTCGCCGAGGCGCGTGGACAGCGTGGTCGTCTACGGTGCGAACGTCGTCTCGGAGTCGAATGCCGACGCGGCGTACGCGTTCGTGGTCGGACCGAAGACGGCGCTCGTGGAACGCTCGTCGATCGATCTGCGCCAAGGCAAAGGCGTGATCCTTGGCGCATGGAACGAAGACGCGATCTCGTTCATCGGCAGCGTGATGTACGCGCGGAACGTTCTGCGCCTGGCGTCGAACCACGGACTGGTGTCCGAGGGCGAGGTGCCGTACGACTTCGTCGATAACGACGTACGCGTGACGGCGCGCGGCTCCGACGGATCGTTCATGAATCTCACGGGACTGCGCGCGATTCGCGACAATCGCTTTTTCATCGCGGGAACGGGAAGCACGGGCGCGCAGCGGCAGATCGTGATTCGCACGGAGGGCACGGACGTCGTCAGCGGGAACGAGTACACGACCGATTACGTGCCGTCGGGAACGCTGGCCACGTCCTACGGCAGTACATCGAACGTGAATGGAGAGCTGTTTCCCGTCGCGCCGCGATTCTCGCCCGCGGACACGGCGTGGAACAGCACGTTGCCGTATCCGTTCGCGGCGCCGACGCCGACGGACAACGCCGCGCCGGCGATCTCCAGTCTCGCCGCAGTGCCGTTCTCGTCGAGCGTGCTCGTGTCGTGGCTCACCGACGAGGCGGCGGACTCGGTCGTCGAGTACGGACCGACGCCGTCGTACGGACGCATCGCGCGGCTCGATGAGCGCAATCGCTATCACCCGATCTTCCTCGACGATCTCGCGCCGGGCACCGTTCACTACCGCGTTCGCTCGACGGATGCATTCGGGCACAGTGCGGTGTCGGCCGATCAGACGTTCGTCGCAACGCGATTCGGCGGCGCGCTGGTCGAGACCACGAGCGCAATCACCACGAAGAGTTCCGCCACGCTGCGCGGCAACGTGAGCCCGATGGGCGTCACCGTCACGACGCGCATCGAGTACGGACCGACTTCCGCGTACGGCAACACCGCCGCCGGTCCGACGCTGAGCGGAACCGCGACGCAGGACGTCTCCGTCACCATCCCGCTGCCGTGCGGCACGCGCATGCATTACCGCGTCGTCGCGGAAGGGGAGTCGGGGACGCGCTTCGGCGACGATCGCGTCTTCGCCACGACCACCTGCCGCCGCCGCACCGCGCGAAGCTGAAGCTACACTGACGCCGCCTTGAAACGCGTACTCCTCTACGGCGCCGCCGGCGGCGCGCTCATCGTGCTGCTGAAGCTCATCGAGTATCAGCATCTCGTGCGCTTCTATCCCGGCGAGGTGTACGGCGCGCTGATCGCGATCATCTTCACCGCCGTCGGCATCTGGGTCGGCCTCAAGCTGATGCGGCCGAAGGTCGTGGAGGTCGAAGTCGTGCGCGAGGTGCGCGTCGAAGCATCGCCCTTCGTCTTGAACGCCGCGCGCCTCGAAGAGGTCGGCCTCACGCCGCGCGAGCACGAGATCCTCGGCCTCATCGCGGAGGGGCTCAGCAACCGTGAGATTGGCGAACGGCTGTTCGTGTCGGAGAATACGGTCAAGACCCATTCCTCGCGCCTCTTCGAGAAGCTGAGCGTCAATCGCCGGACCCAGGCCGTGCAGAAGGGGAAGGAACTGGGCCTGATCCCGTAAACGAAAGTCGTACTTAGAGCAAAATCATCCGAAAGGGTGACGACAAACTGCAGCGCGTAGAAGAACTTGACGCCTATGAAAAACATCGTTTGGAAATACGGTCTCCTCGCGGTTCTCATCCTCGGCCTGGGCATGACTTACTCCGTGATCCGCTGCCTGGACGGTCACATCGATGCCAGCGGCCAGATCATCGGCTACACGGTCATGGTCCTCGCCTTCATCGCCGTCTTCTTCGGCGTGCGCGCGTATCGCGAGGAGCAGGGCGGCACGATCACCTTCGGCCGCGCGTTCAAGGTGGGCCTGCTGATCACTCTCGTCGTTTGTGCGGTCTACGTCATCGGCTGGGAGATTGCGTTCTGGGGCTTCATCCCCGATTTCGGCGAACGGTACGCGGCCGGCACGATCGCGAAAATGCAGGCCAGCGGCGCCAGCGCCGCCGAGATCGCGAAGGAGCGGGCGGAGATGGCGCAGTTCGTCCAGCTTTACAAGAATCCTCTGTTCAACATCGGCATGACCTTCCTGGAGATCTTTCCCGTGGGACTGATCATGGCCCTGATCTCCGCGGCCATCCTGCGCAGGAAGACGCCGCCGGCGCAGAGGAGCGTCGTGGCGACGGCGTAAACTGCGCGCATGAGCGAATTGCGCGGCGCGGGCGGCACCGAGGGCGGCCTGGGACTGTTTCTCCTCGGCTTCGTGATGGCGGTGGCGGGCGGCTATCTGCTCACCAACCAGGTCACGGTCACCAGCGGCTTCTGGACGCTCTGGGGACACAACGCCTTCGGTCTGACGCTGCTGCCCTTCGTCGCCGGCATCGCTTTTCTCTTCTTCGACGGCAAGTCGGTCGTGGGCTGGGTGCTCACCATCGCCGGGGCGGTGATCCTGTTCGTCGGGATCATCGCCAACCTGGAGATCTACTTCCGGGCCACGAGTCTCTTCAACACGCTCCTGATGCTGGTCCTGCTCCTCGGCGGCATCGGACTCATTGCGCGCGCGGTCCGGTCATCGGCGCGGGAGTGATTCCGGCGTACCATTCGGCGCGATGCAGACGGCGCACGCCGGCCTCGTTCCCGGCTCATTGCTCGACGGCAAGTACGAGATTGCCGGCCTGCTGGGCGTCGGCGGGATGGGCGAGGTCTACAAGGCGCAGCACGTTCACCTCGGCGCGTATCGCTGCATCAAAGTCATCAAGCCGTCGCTGATCGCCGAGGAGGCGTACCGCGTGCGCTTCCTGCGCGAGGCGCGGCTGGCCACGCAGGTCCACCATCCCAACGTCGCCGTCGTGCACGACTTCTCGATCATGCCCGACGGCACGAGCTACATGGTCACCGAGTTCATCGACGGCACGACCGTACGCGAATGGGAAGAGCAGAACGGACGCTTTCCGCTGCCTCTGGCGATCGAAGTGGCGCTGCAGGTGCTGGCGGGCCTCGACGCCATTCATCGCCGCGGACTTCTGCATCGCGACATCTCCGCGGAGAACGTGATGCTGGCCTTCGACAGCGACGAGCACCTGGTCGTGAAGATCATCGACCTCGGCGTCGCCAAAGACGTTTCCGGGCCGAACGTCGACACGACGCAGGCCGGCGTCTTCGTCGGCAATCCGAAGTACATGTCGCCCGAGCACCTCGGCGAATTGAACGAAGGCGAAGCGCTCGACGGCCGCGCCGATCTGTATTCGCTCGGCGTCGTCCTCTACGAGATGCTCACGGGCGTCCCGCCGTTCGTGGCGCGCACGCCGAACATGTACATCGTCAAACATCTCACCGAGCCGCCGCGAACGTTCCGCGACGCGAACCCCGTGCTCGACGCGCCGCCGGGACTGGAGGAGATCGTGCTGCGCGCGCTGGAGAAGAATCGCGAGCACCGCTGGGCCTCCGCGCGCGATCTGGCGCAGGCGCTCTCGCGATTTGCCGAGGATTCCTCGAGCTTCACGCGCACCGCGGTGCCGCGCATGCGCGCGAAGGAGCTTTCGGAGGAAGAGCGGGCGGCGGCGGAGGCGTGGGCGGCGGCGGTGATCGCCGATACGTATGCCGGTTACCGCGACTACCGCGCGCGCTTCCCGATGTTTCACGCGGAGGAAGCGGAGCGCGCCATCGAGGAGCGGTTGGATTTCGACGCCGCCTCGGCGCTCGATACCGAGGAGGCGTGGGCGGCGTACCTCGAGCGCTGGTCGCACGACGTGCACGCGAAAACGGCGGCGCAGCGTCTCGAAGCGGCGCGCGTGCGCGAGGAGACGGCGTACAGCGTCGCGCTTGAGATGCGCAGCGCCGGCGCGTGGCAGGCGTACCTGGACGAGTTTCCGGACAGCACGCGCAGCGCGATCGCGCAGACGTACCTGCACGAACAGCAGGCCTACGACGCGGCGCGCTCCGAGGACACCGTCGGGGCCTGGGGACTCTTTCTGCTCAATCATCCCGACGGACTGCGCGAGCACGACGCGCGCGAACGCCTGAAATGGCACGACCAGGCCGCGGCGCGGCGCGCGCTGGCGCGGCAGGCCATCGTCGAAGGCGACTTCAACGCGGCGTTCGAGGCGGGCACCATCGCGGCGTGGGACGAATACCTGGCGCGCTACCCCGACGCGCCGCGGCTCGAGGAAGCGCGCCGTGCGCGCCAGGAGGCGGCGGAGTACGAGCTCGCCGAGAAGATGAACACGAAGGTGATGTGGCGCGCGTTCCTCAAGGCCTGGCCGGAAGGACGGCATCGTCTCGATGCCGAACTGCGTCTGCGCGGCTAGGGCGCGCGCCAGATCCACGGACGCTGCGCGTCCGCGATGGGACGGAATGCATCCGCGTAGTGCGTGACCACGAAGCGCCTCCCGTTCCAGAAAAGCGAAACGATGTCGTAGCGCAGCTGCGCCTGCGGATGCCGCGCCGCGTACTGATCGCCGAGCCTGATCATGCGCTCGCGTTTGACGCGCGTGACGGCTTCGTGTCCCTCACCCGCGGTCAGGGTCTGCCGCGTCTTCACCTCGGCGATGACGATCGTCGCGCCGCGTTTGGCCACGATGTCGATCTCGCCCGCGGGCAGGCGCGCGTTGCGCTCGAGGATGCGATATCCGCGCAGGCGAAAGTGCCACGCGGCGCGGCGCTCGCCCTTCCGTCCGAGCTCGCGGGGAGAGAGCTTGCGCGCCGCGAACCACATCACTTGCGGTGAAAGTGGCGCTCGATGTCGATGTGCTTGATGTCGACGAGGATCGGCCGTCCGTGCGGACAGGCGAACGGATTCGACGACCGCAGCAGCTCGGCCACGACGCGCGCCATCTCTTCGCCGCCAAGTGGGCGATGCACTTTGATCGCAGCCTGACAGGAGAGCGACGCGGCGATGCGCTCCCGGACGCGCGTCACGTGCGACGCATTTTCTTCGAGCGATGCGTCGATGACTTTGCGGAGAAACGACTCGACGTCGTTCTTCAGCAGCTCCGGCGGCACCGCGGCGATGGCGAAGGCGTTGCCGGAGAAGCGCTCGATGTCGAAGCCCACTTCGCGCAACTGCTCGAGGTGCGACTCCAGGACTCCGCACTCCGCGGCGCCTGTCTCGTAGAGGATTGGCGTGAGCAGGCGCTGCGACACCGCCTCGCGCGCCTCGACGCGCGCGAGGTAGCGGTCGTACAGCACGCGCTCGTGCGCGACGTGCTGATCGACCAGACGCAGTCCGCCCGGCGTGTCCATGAGGATGTAGCTGAGGCGGTACTGGCCGATGACGCGGCCCTGCAGCGCGCCGAGGTCGGGGCGCGGCTCATCGAGCTCGGGCTCGGCCAGCGCAACGGGCGGTTGAACGAGGGCTTCGGATTTCTGGAAAAGCGGCGTGAATTGCGGCGTCCAGCGCGGACCGGAATCGTAACGCTGCGGCTCGAAGAGCGCGGAGTGCTGCGTGCCCGGTGCTGAGAGCGGCGCTTCGGCTTCCTGCAGCAGCGCCCCACCTTCTTCCGCGCCGCCCAGGGCGCGCTTCAAGGCCTGCTCGACCGCGACGTGCACTTGCGAGGAATCGCGGAACCGCACCTCGGTCTTCGCGGGATGCACGTTCACATCGACCGCCTCGGGCGGCATGTCGACGAAGAGCACGACGGCGGGATGTCCCTCGAAGTCGAACGCGTCGCCGGCGCGGTTCGCCGCGTGCGTGAGAACGCGATCCTTCACCAGCCGCCCGTTCACGAAAAAGTACTGATTGCGGCGGCTGCCGAAGCGCAGGCCGCGCGTCACGAAGCCGCTCGCGCGCGTGACGCCGATCTGCATTTCGAAATCGACCAGCGACTCCGCGGCGTCGCTGCCGAGGACCTGCAGCGCGCGCTCGCGGCCATCGGCGGCGGGCGGGAGATCGAGCACGACGCGGCCGTTGTGCTCGAGGCGAAAGGCGCGCTCGGGGAGCGGCAGCGCGTACGAGGTGATCACGGTGACGACGGAGCGGAACTCGGAGTCCGCGCTGCGCAGGAACTTGCGGCGCGCGGGAACGTTCTCGAACAGCTCGCGCACGACGATGGTCGTTCCGCGGTCGCGCGCGGCGGGGCGCACGGTGCGCTGCGCGGTGAGCGGATCGCAGACGATCTCGATGGCGGCGCCGCTGTCGTTGTCCGAGGTGGTGAGGGTGAAGCGCGACACGGAGGCGATCGACGGCAGCGCCTCGCCGCGGACTCCGAGCGTGCGCACTTTCGTCAGATCGTCGAAGGCGCGAATTTTCGAGGTGGCGTGGCGCTCGATCGCCAGCAGCGCGTCCTCCTCGGACATCCCGCAGCCGTTGTCGCGCACTTCGACGCGATTGCGGCCGCCGGCGTCGAGGAGCACGTCGATGGTCGTGGCGCCGGCGTCGATGGCGTTTTCGACCAGCTCCTTGACGGCCGAGGCGGGGCGCTCGACGACCTCTCCCGCCGCGATCTGATTGACGAGATCGGAGGCCAGGAGATGGATGCGGGGCATGATCGCGTCGATTGTAAGGGTAACTGGCAATGTCATTGCTCACGCCGCTGGACGTGGCTCGCCGAATTGCTGCTCTCGCCGGAATCATCGTTCTGCTCGCGCTCGCGTTGTCGCTGCTTTGGCGCGTTTACGTCCACCATCGCCAGTCCGATCCTTACAGCCGGGAGGCGCCGGTGACGGTGGAGCTCGACGTTTCGGACGCGACGTCCGTAAAATTTGCGATCGACTTGAGCTAAACTATTCGGCGATCGGAACGAGACAACATGGCACGCCGGGTGCTATCTCCAGGTGCAGGAGAAAGCAAATAAAATGAGAACCACGATGCAGCGAGCCGTAGCCCTCACCGCCATCCTGATGGCGCTGACGCCGGCCGCGCTCGCCACGGCTCCTCAGACCACCGACCTGACTGAAACCTTCCGCGGCGCCGGCACCGCGATCGATCGCCTGCAGGTGGTCGAGATCTCCGGCATCGTCATCATTCGCGGCCGTGCCGCCGACAAGGAACAGGCTGAAGCCGTCGGCCTCTACGCCCAGAACCTCGGCTACACCCGCGTTGCCAATCTCATCCAGATCGCGACCCACGACGACGCCCGGATCGCCCGCCAGGCCGAACGCGAGCTGTCGGTCCATCGTGCCCTCGATGGCTGCCACTTCTCGGTCTCGTCCGATCAAGGCGTGGTGCACGTCGCCGGCCGCGTGAAGCACGAGCTGCAGAAGGACGTTGCGGCTCAGGTGCTCCGCTCCATCAACGGCGTCCGCTCCGTCGAGATGGCTCTCGACAAATTCTGAAGACTCCTACACAACGAACGAACGAAGGAAACCGGGCCGCGAGGCCCGGTTTTTTTGTTTCTGGATGATGGCGGGTGCGCGGACGCCGCGTCCCGCGCCGCTTGTCATCGCACCGTGCGGATCGAAAACTTCCAGCCGCGTCCTTTGTCGATCTCGTCGGGCCGGCGCAGCGGATGCGCGTAGAGGACGCTCAGATACACGTCCCAATCCTGAAAGCGGATCGCCGACTCGGTGCCGAGGCCTGCGTCGACGACGAGGCGTTTGCTGTTCGTGAGCTGGTCGCTGAGGAAGCCCACGGTTCCCGCGCCGAGATAGGCCACGCCATAGAGCGTGTTCCAGTGCACCGCTCTGATGCGGTAGTCGCGGTTGCGGAAGATGGGGACGAACAGCTCGTTCGTGAGGTGCACTTCCTGCGTGCCCACGGCCGTGTCGTTGCCGGAGATCGACTTGAGCGCCTCGCGTCCGCCGAGGCGGAACAGCTCGTACTGCGGGATGGAGTAGCACCGCCACGACGCGAACTTTTCCATCCCCTCGATCTTGCCGTTCTTGTCGATGTCCACGTCGGCGACGGGAAGGCCGTTCTCGAAGTCCGTGCAGCGCTCGTCGCGGTGCTCCATTTGTTCCCTGGTCAGGAACGTGCCGAGGTGCAGGCGCGAGAAGACGAACGAGGTCGAGGTGATGTCGAAGCGGCGCAGCCCTTCCACCTCGAGCTTCGTGTACTGGTAGTCGCCGGTGGCGATGCGCGCCGATTGCGTGATCGCGGCGGCCACGCCGGCCTTCTGGGGGCCGATGTCGCGGAAGGCGGTGAGCACCGGCGTGATGCGGCCGCGCTGTTCGCCGACGATGGCGTTCATGCGCTCGTCGAACTGCGTTCCGTACTGGTAGCCGATCTTCGTGTAGATGTTGTTTTTCTCGTTGTCGGGGCGGGTCTGGTCGCCGAAGGTCAGGCGATCGTCCTGCAGCAGAAAAAAGTACCGATTGCTGTAGTTCTTGGGAACGCCGATGAGGAGCAGTCCGCCGCGCACGCGCTCGAAATTGCGCTGATCGTCGTCGGCGATGTCGGGAAATTCGATCGAGTCGAACACGCCGACGCGGTAGGTGTAATTGCGCGCGTAGTACTTGTAGCGGAGAAACGTGGAGATGTCGCCGTTGAGGAATTCGTAGTCGATCTGGCTCTCGAAAAGGACGTTCCGGATCAATTTGCGCAGACGGATGCTTGCCTGGGCGTCAGGGAGATATATATTGATGCTCGGCAGTGATTCGCGGCGCTCATATGCGCCGCTGGCCGCGTCCGAGAGGACGCCGGGCGAGCCTGAAGGAGGAGGCGTGGGCGGATTGGAAGGCTGTGGATCCTGGCCAAAAACCAAAGTAGTGGACGTAAGAATTACCGCAAACAGCGCGGCGACGCGGTGCATAGCCATGTCGATATCGGTCCTTTTCCGGGCGGCCAAGCTTATACCGCCTGACTCAAGCTATGGTAAAGTCAAGTACTTGAAGTCTTTACGGAAAAGACTCCCGATCGCTCTGGCATATCTTTTGTAGTGGCGCCCGCATTGTAAGCCGCGGACCCAAGACCCATGCGAGTAGTTTAGGAGGTGTGACTTGTTGCGTAGCAAGCATCGGCTGCTTTTTCCCCTGTTGTGCTTTTTGATCGTGGGCGCGACCCCGCTCTTCGGGCAGGACGCCACGGCCACGGTCGACATCAGCCGTGACGATCAACTCCGGTTTTTCGCCCCGACGCACTCAGGGCAGACCGGTCTGTTCGAGACCGTGACGGCGGACACCCTTCGTCGTGGGCAGTGGTCCTTCGGCGTGTATTTCAACGACTGGGACCTCACCGCCGGAGAAGCGAGAAACCTCGCGCCCCCCTCGGCCCGCGAGTATCAGGACCTCAGCTATGACCTGTACCGGCTGAGCGGCTCCATCGGCGTCGGCATCACCGACCGCTGGGAAGTCAGCGCGATGATCCCGTGGGATCGCATCGTCAGCAACGGCGGCGACCGCGTGGGATACATCAACGGCTTCCTCCACCACGGCGAGTTCGAGGAGAGCGGCCTGGGCGCCGTTCGCCTGGCGACCAAGTTCGGCCTCACTCCGAACGACGCGCCGACGCGTTTCGCCCTCTCCGCGTTCGTCGATCTCCCCACCGGCGATGACGACACGGGCATCGCCACGGGCGGAACGGACTTCGGCGTCGGCGGGCACGTGACGCACGGCATCGGCTCGGCGTCGATCAAGTACATCGCCCGCGGTGACCGCGAGAACGACGACGTCGTGGCCGGCGTCAGCGACGTCTCGGTCCCGAACGAGTTCCGCTTCGATGCGGGCCTGAACATCCCCATCGGCCTGTTCGGCACCACGAACTGGGTCAACGAGCTCAATACCGTCTGGTACACGGGCGGCGATCACGCTCCGGACAACCCGGTCTTCCTCGTCAGCGGTCTTCGCCACTGGTTCGGCACGAGCGGCTGGTCGCTCAGCGCCGGCGCCCGCTGGAACGTGGCCAAGTTCATCGACAACAACGACGAGTGCCGCTTCACCGAGCTGGATGACTGCGGTCTGTCCGGCCTGGTCGGCCTGACCTTCGCCCCGCTGCTGTTCACGCGCGTCGAAGCCGCTCCGCCGCCCCCGCCGCCGGTCGCGCCGCCGCCCGAGGCTCCGGCCCCGGCTCCGGTTCCGCCGCCGCCGCCGCCCGTCGTTCCGGAGCGCACTCCGACCGACATCCGCACGGACGAGATTCACTTCGAAGCCGGCTCCGCGCGCCTGACCAACATCGCCAAGGCCATCCTCGACGAAGTGGCCCTGCGCATGAAGCAGGAACCGAGCGCCACGGCTCTGGTCATCGGCTACACGGATGACCGCGAGAACACCGGCGCCAATCGCGATCTCGACCGCCGCCGCGCAGAAGCCGTCAAGGACTACCTCGTGACCCGCCACGGAATCGATCCGTCGCGCATCACGGTGGAAGGCCGCGGCACCAGCGAGGCCGTCGGCGACAACACGACCGCGGAAGGCCGTCTGCGCAACCGCCGCGTCGTGATCAAGCTGACGCTCCCGTAACTCCACACAAACCAACGCAGTCGTCGAAAGCCCCCGCGAAGTTGCGGGGGCTTTCTTTTTGCTGATGAAAGCCAACATGCGCCGTACTTTTCTCCTGACGTCGATTCTCGTTCTCGCCGCCTGTTCCACGACCACGACTGCGCCGCCGCCCGCGTCCGGTCCGAAGCAACTTCCCACGCCGCAGCGCTCCGCCAACGCGCTGACGCCCGTCGCGTCCATGCCGCGTCCGATCACACCGCCTGGCATTCGTGTGGGCCTCCTCGTCGACCAGGCGGAAGTGATCTTCCCGCGCACCGCCGACGGCTACTACGTCGTCACCGACCGCGGACCGTCGACGCTGCGCCGCGGCTTCCGCGTGCGCGCGCCGCTCGCCGATGCGAGCGTGCGCTACGCCGTGCAGATGGCCGCGATCTCCGATCAGTCGAGCGCGCAGTCGCTCGCCGAGAAGATCCGCACCGACACCGCCATGCGCGTCGACTACACGTTCGATCCCGCCAGCGGCACCTTCAAGATCCTGGCGGGCGACTTCGAGAGCTCCGAGGCGGCCACGCCGTCGCGTGCGCAACTGACCGAGCGCGGATACGGGAAAGATCTCCTGGTCGTGCGACGTCCGTCCGATCAGGCGTTCGAGAAGCGATTCGAGCTCACCGACGACGAAGGCGACCGCCACACCATCGACGCCGCGACGCTGCAGATCTTTCCGATGACCGCGGACACGCTCACGCTCGACAAGCAGCCGTACCGCACCTCGGCGCGGCTCTTCATCAACGCGCGCGGCCTCCTCAACGTCATCAACGAGCTCAGTCTCGAGGACTACCTCCTCGGCGTCGTCCCCGCGGAAATGGGTCCGACGATCTATGACGAGCTGGAAGCCTTGAAAGCGCAGGCCGTGGCCGCGCGCACGTACGCGATTCGCAATTTGAAGCAGTTCGAGAGCGAGGGCTATGACATCTGCCCCGGCCCCGCGTGCCAGGCCTACAAAGGTTTTTCGGGCGAGCACGAGCTGTCGACGCGCGCGGTGCGCGACACGGCGGGACTCATCGCCACCTACGAAGGCAAACCGATCGACGCGCTCTACACCGCCACCTGCGGCGGCGAGACCAGCGACGTGGCGACGATGTTCCCCGGCCGCAACGAGCCGTACCTGCGCCGCGCGAAGTGCGTCGAGCTGGAGATGCTGACGCTCGACGGCCGCGCCGACAGCGGCCTCTTGTCCGAACAGCAGCTCAACGCGCGGCTGTTCGCCGCGTACGCCGGCGCCGGCGACACGAGCAGCTGGAGCGCGCGCGACGTGCGGGCCGCCGTCACCTCGGCGATGCGCGCGGCGGGCTTTCGCGAGTCGACGGCCGCGCCCGCGTCGTCGCGGCGGCGCGACGTGCTGACGTATCTCGACGCCGCGCTCGATCTCGCGTCGAAGGCGCGCGCGACGACGCTGCCCGAGGACCGCAAATACTTTTTCCCGCAGACGGCGGATGTCGAGTCCGTGCCGTATCTCGCGGCCGCATTCCTCGTGAAGTACGGCGTGTGGCCGGCGCAGTTCCTCGATCGCGTGCGCCTCGACGAAGCCATGCCCCGCGAAGAGCTCTACGCACTCCTCGGCTCATGGCTGCGCGAACAGAATCAGCTGCGCGACGCCGAGGGGAAAATCTTCAGCGTCGACGGCCGCACGCTCACTCTCAAATCGAAGGGTGAGATCTCGAAGTTCACGCTGCCCGCGAACATCCCCATCTTCCGCAAGCTCGGCGACCGCTGGCAGGAGTACAAGTCCGTGCCGGTGATGATCGGCGATCGCGCCACCGTGGTCACCGGAACCGACAAACGCGTGGCGGCGCTGGTGGTGCAGGCGAACTTCGACGGCGCGGCGTTCGATCGCACGTCGAGCTTCTCGAACTGGACGCGCAGCTATCGCGAGGATGAACTGGTGACGGCGATCAACCGGCGCAATCCGATCAAGGATCTCGTCGACATCAGGCCGCTGGTCATCGACGCCTCGAAGCGCATCGCGGAACTGGAAGTGACCGCGGAGGGCGGACGCAAGTTCACGCTGAAAGGATTGCCCGTGCGCTGGTCGCTGAACGTCCCCGACAACCTCTTCGTCTACGACAAGACGCAGGACGCGGACGGCGTCGACCGCTACACGTTCTACGGCAAAGGATGGGGACACGGAACGGGCATGTGCCAGGTCGGCGCGTACGGCATGGCCTTCCGCGGCTGGACGTTCGACCGCATCCTGAAGAACTTTTATCAGGGCATCGAGATCGTGAAGGCGCCGTAAGTGTCATCCTGAGCGAAGCGCAGCGCAGTCGAAGGACCTTCCCCCTTGGCTTCGTGGCGCAGCGGGAAGATCCCTCGACCGTCCTGCGCTTCGCTCCGGCGGCTCGGGATGACACTCACGGCTCGCGGCCGAAGACGAGCGTCGCCAGCGCCACCAGCACGCGCCGGTCGATGGCGTCGCTCGTCACCTGCAGCACGTCGGTGGTGCGGCGATGGATGCGCGCCACCGCCAGTCCGCCGCTGGTCACGTCTACGTCGGTCTCGAAGCTGCGGCTGAATTTCCCGAACACCTTCCGCAGCATCGCTCCGAAGAATCCCGCCTCGCGCGCCTCGGCCACGAGCCGAGCGTTCTGCAGGACGCGCCAGCGATTGCGGCCCAAACGCGACAGGAACGACTTGCGCAGCTCCGCCAGTTGCGCGCCGTTCGGCGCGGAAACGACGTACGTCGCGGCGGGAAACATCGAGCGCTGCGCGATCGTCAGCGCCGGATTCGACTCCTCGAACAGCGTCACCTGGATGCGCGGCGTGAGCAGCGCGATGACGATGCTGAACGCGAACGTCATGGCCAGGGCCATCAGCGCGCGAAAAAACGACTGCTCGTACAGAAGCAGCACCGTCGCCGCGATGCCCGCCACCGCAACGATGCCGGACAGAAACGCCGCGATCACGCCCGTAATCGACGCGAAGGCGCGGTAGGTGAGGAGCGTTTCGCCGTTCGCGCCGCGCACCGCCGCCGTTTCGCCGGCGTGCAGTCCGGAGGTGAAGTGAAAGACGGTGTGTGCGAACGCGCCCATGGCGGATTCAAAAGTGCGCTTCGGCGAAACGAGATCCGCGAGCGGCTCCGTGGGCGGATCAGGCTCGGGATAGGGCTCGACCGTATCCGCTACTTTTTTTTTAGCTCGTCCACCGCGACCTTCTGATGCGGAACCGTGGAGAGGTTCACGCGCTCGATGGTGGCCGTGGGCATGACGTCGATGTCGGCGCCGAGGTCTTCGGTGGGCGGCGGGATGGGCTGATCGAACGGTTCCGGCGCCGCCGCCAGCGGCGCGGCATCATTCTCGGTGGGCAGCTCCTCGGAGAAGCGTCCGTACGTGTTGCCCATGCGCAGCCGCGCGCCGTGCGTCAGCGGGGCGACGCGGATGCGCTTCCCGTTGACGTACGTCCCGTTCGCGCTGGCGAGATCGTGCAGCACGAAAAACCCGCGCTCGAAGACGATCTCGGCGTGATGCCGCGACACCTTCGGATCGCGCAGGATGATGTCGTTGCCGGGATCGCGCCCCAGCGTGAACGGCCGGTGCGTCTGGAGCCGGTAACTCTTTTCCGCTCCGTCGAGACCGACGAAGAAGATCTTGGCCATTGGCGGCGGATTGTAAGCTATTCCGCCGCGGCAACCACGGCGTGGGCGCGGCTCATTTCGCTCACCAGCTCGTCGACGGTGAGCGGCTTGGTCAGCCACGAGCGCACGCGGGTCGGAAGCGCGGTCGGCGCGGGCTGGCCGCTGATGACGATGATCTCGATGTCGCCCGCGCCGTCCTGTCCGTCGAGACGCTCCACGACTTCGCGGCCGTCCATGAGCGGCATCAGCCAGTCGAGAAGGATGTAGTCGGGGCGCTCCGAGGCGACGCGATCGACGGCTTCGGCTCCGTTGGCGGCGAGCTTGACCTCGTAGCCGCGCTGGTTCAGTCCGATGGCGTAGAGACGCCGGACGTCCGCGTTGTCCTCCACCAGAAGAACCTTTAGTCTGCCGCCCATGCCGAGGGGCCAAGGTGCAGATTTCCTACCAACTGGTCGTAACGCGACCGGCGAGGTCAACTGCCGGAATACCGTTGCCCGTCCCCGACGAGACGTTCAAACCGCGGTAGTGAGTCGTGCTATCCTCCGCGCGCCTCTCCGGCACTCCGCTATGAATGTAAAAAAGCGTTTGTTGGACGGCGCGCGGATGAATCGCGCGATCCGTCGTATGGCCATCGAAGTCGTGGAGCGCAACCGCGGACTCGATGATCTGATGATCGTCGGCATCCGCAGCCGCGGCGTTCCCATCGGCGAGCGCATGGCCGCCGAGATCGAGCAGATGGAAGGCCAGCCCGTTGCGTTCGGGGTCCTCGACATCACGCTCTATCGCGACGACCTCACCACCATCGCGCCGCAGCCCGTCGTGAAGCCCACGAAGTTCCCCGAGCCGATCAACGACAAGGTGATCGTGCTCGTCGACGACGTGCTCTACACCGGCCGCACCGTGCGCGCCGCGCTCGACGCGCTCATCGACTTCGGCCGCCCCAAGCAGGTCATGCTGGCCGTGCTCATCGACCGCGGCCATCGCGAGCTGCCCATCCACGCGGACGTCATCGGCAAGACCGTCCCCACCGACGCCGAAGAGGTGATCAAGGTCAAGCTGGCCGAGACCGACGGCGAGGACGAAGTGCTGTTGATGGAGAAATGAGAGCCGCCGGGAACGCACTTCGCTCGAAAGACCTCCTGGGCATCGAGCCGCTCACTCCCGAAGAAATCACTCTCATTCTCGACACGGCCGAAGGCTTCAAGGAAGTCAGCGAACGGCCGGTGAAGAAAGTGCCTGCGCTGCGCGGGCAGCTGGTCATCAATCTCTTCATGGAAGCGTCGACGCGCACGCGCGTGTCGTTCGAGATCGCCGAAAAACGTCTGAGCGCGGACACGCTGAACTTCTCCGCTTCCGGGTCCTCGGTGGAGAAGGGCGAAACGCTCATCGACACGGCGGACAACCTCGTGGCCATGCATCCGAACATGATCGTGATGCGGCACAAGCATCCCGGCTCGGCGAAGATGCTGGCCGAGCGCTACCCGCACATCTCCATCATCAACGGCGGCGACGGCGCGCACGAGCATCCCACGCAGGCGCTGCTCGACGCCTTCACCATGCGCGAGCGCCTCGGGCGCCTGGACGGCATCAACGTCTCCATCGTGGGCGACATCAAGTACTCGCGCGTGGTGCGCTCGAACATTCACCTCTTGACGAAGATGAAGGCCAACGTGACGCTGGCCGCGCCGCCGACGCTCATCCCCACCGAGATCGAGAAGCTCGGCGTGCGCGTCGTGCACAACCTCGACGAGGCCGTCGAGAACGCGGACGTCATCATGATGCTGCGCATCCAGCTGGAGCGGCAGGGCAAGCTCTCGTTTCCGTCGCTGCGCGAGTACTACAACACGTTCGGACTGACGCGCGAGCGCCTGCGCCGCGCGAAGAAGGGCGTGCTGGTCATGCATCCCGGCCCCATGAACCGCGGCGTCGAAATCGCCTCGGACGTCGCCGACGATCCGCACTACTCCGTGATCCTCGAGCAGGTCACGAACGGCGTGGCCGTGCGCATGGCCGTGCTCTATCTGCTGGGAGGGGCACACACCTCCGAATGACCTCGCTGCTCATCACCGGCGCGCGCGTGATCGATCCGAGCCAGGAGCTCGACGCCGCGCTGGACATCCTCATCGAGGACGGTGCCATCACGCGCGTCGACAAAAAAATCAAAGCGAGCGTCGAGACCATCGACGCCTCCGGCCTGATCGCCACGCCGGGCTTCATCGACCTGCACACGCACCTTCGCGAGCCCGGCCAGGAGCACAAGGAAACCATCGCCACCGGCACGCGCGCCGCGGTGACCGGCGGCTACACCGCGATCTGCGCGATGGCCAACACCGTGCCGCCGAACGATGAGCGCGCCGTGACGGAGATGGTGCTCGCCGAAGCGGCGCGCAACGGCGCTTGCCGCGTGTACCCGATCGGAGCGGTGAGCAAAGGGCTCAAGGGCGAGGAGATGGCCGAGCTCGCGGAGTTGCGCGCGGCGGGCTGCGTCGCGGTCAGCGACGACGGCAAACCGGTCTGGAACGCGCAGCTCATGCGCCGCGCGCTCGAGTACTGCTCGATGCTGGGCATGCCCGTCGTCGCACACGAGGAAGACGCCAACCTCGTCGAAGGCGGCGTCATGCACGAGGGCTTCTACTCCACCCTCCTGGGCATGCGCGGCATCCCCGCAGCCTCGGAAGAGACGCTCGTGGCGCGCGACGTGATCCTGGCTCGCCTGACCGACGCGCACGTGCACATCGCGCATCTCTCGACCGCAGGCGCGGTCGACGTCGTGCGTCGCGCGCGCGCCGACGGCGTGAAGGTGACCTGCGAGGTGACGCCGCATCATCTCGCGCTCACGGACGAGACGGTGCAGTCCTTCTCGACGAACCTGAAAATGAATCCGCCGCTGCGCAGCGACGCGCACGTCGAGGCCATTCTCGAAGGCATCGCCGACGGAACGATCGACGCCATTGCCACGGATCACGCGCCGCACCACTTCGATGAGAAGAACGTCGAGTTCGATCTCGCGCCGTTCGGCGTGATCGGACTGGAGACCGCGTTCGGCGTCTGTTACGACCGCCTCGTGAAGACGAAGATCATCACTCTGCAGCGTCTCGTCGAGTTGCTCACGTCCGGGCCGGCGCGCGTGTTCAACCTGCCCGGCGGCACGCTGCGGGCGGGCGCGCTGGGCGACGTCACGCTGATCGACGTCGAGGCGCGCTGGGAGGTGGCCGCGCCGTTCGCGTCGAAGGCCGGCAACTCGCCGTTCGTCGGCCAGACGCTGCAGGGGAAGCCGGTCCTGACCATCGTCGGCGGCGCGATCCGGCACGATGCTCGCGTGCGCACGGAAGCGAAGCGCAAACGCAAATGAAGCGCATCGTGATCGTCGACGACTCGGCCTCGTACTGCGACCTCTGGTCGAACTTCATCCTGGAGCGCTACCAGGACATCGCCAACATCGAGACCTACACGCATCCGTACGACGCGCTGCCGAAGATCGACGACACGATCGACCTGCTCATCGTGGACCTGGAAATGCCGGGCATGGATGGGAAGAAGTTCGTCGAGTATGCGCGGGCGAAGGGTCTGTCGCCGCGGCGCATCGTCGTGACTTCGTCGCATTCGGCCGACGTGCTGCACCAGCGCTTCCGCATCGGCGAGACCATCGCCGTCATCAACAAGACGGAGCCGAAGCAGCAGGAAGCGTTTCTGATGATTCTCGATTCCGTGATGCGACGATGAGCCTTTCCCCGACGCCGGCGATGAGGGGAAAGGGAAATGGCTAAGGGTCAAAGTGCGCGACGAATGAAAGGGAAAGCTTGCAGGTCAAAGTGCGAGTGTCACTTTTCCCTTTTTCCTTTTGCCTTTCCCCTTTCCCTATAATCCGCGCCGTGACGGTCGCACCCGAACAACAGGCGCCGGCGTTCTCCCTGAACGACCTGCTCGTCTACATGTCCAAGCAGCAGGCCTCGGATCTTCATCTGAAGCCGATGCGCCCGCCGCTCGTGCGCGTGCAGGGAAAGCTGATCGCCGTCAAGACCGAGCCGCTCAAGCCCGCGGACCTCGAGCGCATGCTCCTGCCGCTGCTCAGCCGCGTGCAGAAGGAAAAGTTCGACCAGACCCAGTCCGTCGACTTCGGCTACGGCGTGCCCGGCGTGGCCCGCTTCCGCGCGAACATGTACATGCAGCGCGGCACCGTGGGCGCGGTCTTCCGCCGCATCCCCATTCAGGTGCAGTCCATCGATCAGCTGGAGCTTCCGGACGCGATTCGCGATCTGACGCGCATTCCGGACGGACTGGTGCTCGTGACCGGCCCGACGGGCTCGGGGAAGTCGACGACGCTCGCCGCGATGATCGTGGAAGTGTGCGAGCGCGATCCGCTGCACATCGTCACCATCGAAGACCCGATCGAGTTCCTCTTTCAGGACAAGGTCGCGGCCATCTCGCAGCGCGAGGTGGGCACGGACACGCCCACGTTCAAGGAAGCGCTGCGCAACGCCATGCGCCAGGATCCGGACGTGATCATGGTCGGCGAGATGCGCGACGGGGACACGATGCAGACCGTCCTCACCGCGGCGGAGACGGGACACCTGGTCGTCTCCACGCTGCACACCAACAACGCCGCGCAGACGCTGGACCGCATCATCGACGCCTTTCCGCCGGAGCAGCACAAGCAGATCCGCTCGCAGCTTTCGCTCGTGCTGCGCGGCGTCATCTCATTGAAGCTCGTGAAGACGGCGTCGGGGAAGATGACCGCGGCGGTGGAAGTGCTCAAGAACTCGCCGCGCATCGCCAAGCTCATCGAAGAAGGCCACACCAAGGACATCCTCGAAGAGATCGAATCCTCGGTCGGCCTCTATCGCATGCAGTCGATGAATCAGTCCCTCATCGCGCTGCTCGTGCACCAGAAGATCACCTATCAGGACGCCATGGCGCTGTCGAGCGATCCCGACGATCTGTCGCTCAAGCTCCGCAAGCTCTTTCCGCAGATCGAAGAGCGCGTCCGCCAGGGAGGAGACATGGCCCCGAGTTACTCCGATTTCTCGCAGATCACGGAGCTGATGGACATCAAGCGGCTCTACGAAGAACAGGAATCGCAGTGGCGCCAGCGCCTCTCGGACAAGGACGAGGAGCTGGAAGGCCTGCGCCACGACATCGACTTTCTGCGCACGCAGGTCAGCCAGAACCAGGGCGGCGACCGGCAGAAGGACGAGGAGATCGCGCGCCTGCGCGGCGAGACGGAACGCCTCCGCGCCGACGCCCAGGCCAAGATCACGCAGCTCCAGGAGCGCATCAAGGAGCTGAATCAGAAGCTCATGCAGTCCGGCGCAATGAAACGATGACCACGAAGCCCACCAAGAACCTCGAAGTCTTCCCCAACCCGAACCCGCAGCGCGACTACGAGATCGCCTTCGAGGCCCCCGAGTTCACCTGCCTCTGTCCGATGACCGGGCAGCCCGACTTCGCCACCATCCGCATCCGTTACGTCCCCGACGCGAAGTGCGTGGAGCTCAAGTCGCTGAAGCTCTACCTCTGGTCCTACCGCGACGAAGGCGCCTTCCACGAAGCCGTCACCAACCGCATCGCCGACGACCTCATCGGAGTGCTCGACCCGCGCTACCTGATGGTGGAAGGCGACTTTTACGTGCGCGGGGGCATCTCCACGAAGGTGAAGGTGGAGCACCGGAAGTAGAATTGGTGCGTCATGCCGACACTGGAACTTCCTGAAGACGTCTACGAGGCGCTGGTGCAGCGGGCGGAGAAGGAGCACCGCACGGTGGAGGAGCAGGCCGTTGCGGAGCTTGCGCACACTTCGGAGGAAGAGGCGCGGCAGCGCCGTCTTGAGGCGATCGACCGAATCCGTAAGCGCGGGCCGCTGGTGAAGGACAGCAAACTCGATCCGGTCGCCCTGATCCGCGAAGATCGCGATCGATGAAGATCGTCCTCGATGCCTCTGCGGCGATTCCGGCCACGTTAGGCATCGGCGCGGGGTCGGAGTTGCTGGCGCGCGTCCGCGCCGCGTCGGTCGTCCTCGCGCCTGAGCTTTTCGTCGCCGAGGTCGCGAACGGCCTATGGAAATACGTGATTGCCGGCGAGCTTGCGATCGAGAGTGCCCCAGGTGCCCTCAGAGAGGCGCTCTCGCTCGTCGCGCAGTTCGAGGGCACCGCCGTTCTCGCGGTGGACGCCCTCCGCGAAGCCGCCGCCCGCCGCCACTCCGTGTACGACATGTTCTACGTCGTCCTCGCGCGGCGCGAGCAGGCCACGCTGCTCACGCTCGACAACCGCATGCGTGAGCTCGCGCAGGCGATGAACATCGCCACGGCTTAGGCGCGGCGCAGGCGCCATTGCTCGTCCACGAACTCCGCGAACATCGCCGAGCCGGAGCTGAGCCATTGCGTGAGCATTTCCACGCTGGTGTCGTCGAGGTTCTGGATGATGGAGAGGCTGGCGCTTTCCGCGATGCGAGTGACCGGTTTGTCGAGCTCCGCGATCGTGCGCGCGGAACGGAGGATCGTGCCGGCCAGGCCGAGGTCCAGCTCCATGGCGATCATGCGCGAGGCGGTGAGCGTGAGGAGGACCGAGGCGTTCCAGTTCGTGTGCTCGTGCCAGCGCGGGGGGAGGACGAAGTCCGCCATGCCGCGCTCGTTCGCCAGCGCGGCGATGTGGC
>DATLBM010000183.1:0-2087 GCA_035526885.1 Thermoanaerobaculia bacterium
GCCGAAAAAGTCATCCGGTGCACTCGCGATCTCCGAAGGAGTAAAGGGATTCGTTAGCATTCGGCGAGTTTAGGCGCAACGCCTGTTAGCGACAACCTAACTCTCCCTTAAGCTGCACCACGCCGTCTTCATCGCTCGCGCTGTATATTGCTATACGTATACGCTGCGATCGCGACCATCGTTTCCGATGGCCCCGCATAGTGCGCGACCTCGACGGGAAGTACGGCGCCCGGTACGGCGCGAGAAACGAAGTTGCGTAACGTGTTCGGCAACGCGGCAGGGCGACGCGCGAAGCGTCGCGGAAAAGCCAGTCGCTCGGAATCGCCCGGTTCACGCTCATGACCGTTCCGAACCACGCTGGGTTCTGCGCTTCTCCAGCGCGGAATGCACAACTGCGAGGATGGAGCGCCCGAGCTACGCGGACACCACGAACCGGCCCCGCCCCTGCCGCTTCGCTTCGTACAGCGCTTCGTCCGCGCGTTTCTTCAGATCCTCCTGTGTCTCCGACGGCGTCGCGCAGGCCAGGCCGAACGATGCGCTGAAGTTGCGGGTCGAGCCGTTGAAGCGGAACGGCGAGCGCGCCAGGCGCTGGTGGATCGACTGCACCACGGCCACTGCGTTTTCGAGGGGCGTGCGCGGGAAGAAGATCGCGAACTCGTCGCCGCCGATGCGCGCGAAGACCGCGCCGTCGTCGAGCTCGTTGCGGACCACGTCCGTGAACGTCATCAGCGCCGCGTCGCCGGCCGCGTGTCCCAGCTCGTCGTTGATCGGCTTGAAGTGATCGAGGTCCAGGAGCGCGAGCGTACCGCCATCCTCCAGCGAGTTCGACAGGACTTCGGAGAAGTGGCGCATGTTGTAGACGCCCGTCAGTGCGTCGTGCGTGGCCAGGCGGCGCAGCTCCTCTTCGCCCGCGGCGTTGTGCAGCGTGAGGATCGTCGAGGTCTCGCTTTCGCCCGCGTAGCGGAAGGGCACCGCAGTCGCGTCGTACGGTTGCACGGCGATCTCCACGCGCTTCACCTCGAAGCGGTCCATGCCCGACCACCACGCAGCCTCCTCCCCTTCCTGTTGGAGCAGCGGACGCACGTCCATTCCGAAGTACAGGTTGCCGAACACCTCCTCGGCCGCGCGGTTCGCGTAGAGCAGCGTCTGGCGCGAGCTGAGGATGAGCAGCGGATCCGGCACCGCGTCGAAGGCCGCCTTCAGGTAGTGCTGTTCGGTGACGTCGTCGAGCGTGACGTACGCGTACGGCGTTTCCTCGTGCTCGACGAGATAGCAGCGCACGTTGGCGATGCGCGTCACGCCCGCGGCGACGTACACCGCGTACCAGACCGTGCCCGAGCCGCGCGCGAGCAGTTGCTCGATGCGCTCCGGCTGCGTGAACTCGATGAGGTCGAAGAGACCGGCGTCCGCGCTGCCCGCGTGCTCGAGGAACTGGCGGCGGAAGGTGTCGCTGCCGTCGACGACGCGCCGCGTCGCCAGATCGACCAGCACCGCGGGCATCGGCGACGCGCGCAGCACCGACTGAAAGAGGCTCTCCGCGCGACGCTTGTCGCGACGCGCGTTGGCCTGCTCGATCTCGCGATCGACGGCCACCGCCAGTCGCGTGAGACGGTGCTTGAGGAGATAGTCGTGCGCGCCGGCGCGCATCAGCTCCGCGGCCGTCTCCTCACCCACCGCGCCCGACACGACGATGAACGGCACGTCGATCTTTTTTCCGCGCACGATGTCCAGCGCCTCGGGCGCCGAGAACCGCGGCAGGTGGTAGTCGCTGATGATCGCGTCGAATGTCGTGTCGAACAGCGCATCCTGCAGCTCGTCGCGGGTCTCCGCGCGCGTGACCTGGGGATCGTATCCGCCGCGCTTCAGCTCGAGCAGCAGATGCGCGGCATCGAGATCCGAGTCTTCGATGAGCAGCAGGCGCAGCGGCTTTCCCGAGGTCATGCGCGCACCAGGTCCTGTCCGCCGGTGGTGAAATAGATCGTGGCGCCCCTGTCGATCTCGCCCTCCGCCCAGGCCCGTCCGCCGTGGCGCTCGATGATCTTCTGCACCGTCGCCAGTCCGATGCCCGTGCCTTCGAACTCGCGCGA
>DATLBM010000184.1:0-10181 GCA_035526885.1 Thermoanaerobaculia bacterium
TGTCCGAATGGCCCGAGCGCCTTCGGTTCGAGGGGGATCTTTCTCGAGAAGCCCGACTTATCGGCCTGCCACAACTCCCAGCCGATGGAGCCGTTCGAAGCGGAGCGCACGAGGGCGGCGACGCCGGACCCGTTGAGGGCCACGAGATCGTCGGGAAGAAGTCCTTTGTTGATGAGGCTCACGTATCGCCCCTGAACGTCCGTCGCGAATTCTTTCCCCAATCGGACGGAGTCGAGGAGCAGGAGGTTGCTTCCGCCGCCGAGGACTTCGATCAGCCTGCCGTCCCGGTAACGGTAGATGTTCGGTTCGGCCACGGACATGACGGCGACGGAGTTGTCCGCGAGCGTGACGACCGATCCGGCGTAGGCAGGCGCGGTCATGCGCCACTGTTTGACCGCATTGTCGTCGCCGAAGACACGATGCATCGGCGTCTGGGAGAGCTCTTTGCCGGGCTCCTGCGTCCACAACACGCCACGCTTCAGCGTGTCGTCGTCGTCGACGCTGCCTATGAGCCATCCCATCACCACCGCTTTGCCGTTTACAACGGCCAACCCCCGCGGCAAGAGTCGCCCGCCGCCGTAGTGGTCGAGGCGTTTCCCGTTCTTGTCCAGAAACAGGAGGTTCCGCCTCCCTCCACCCATGACGACGACGAGATTGCCGTCAGTGGAGACAAACTCCGAGTAAGGCGAGCCATCGGGCAATTCGCCCGCCGGGACCCACTTCGTGATTTTCTTTGAATCGACCGAGACGCGGGCGACGCCGTCGTGCAGCAACGCAACCAGGACCTCGCTGTCGTTCAGCCACGCGACATCCGAGGCGATCGTGCCCACCGGCGAGAGGTCGATGGCCGTGACGGGCTTCAACGGCGAGAGCGCCGTCACGGCAGCCAGGAGAACCGCGGAGATCAGACCCAAGCCCGAGCGTCCTATTTATAAATGAACGTGCAGGCCAGGCAGTTGTCTCCGTAGCCTTGAATGCAATCGATCATTTCGCCGTGGCTGTCGCGGAAAATGCCGCCCGGCTCGCAGGTGCCGGGCTGGGTGAACGCCGGAGCGGACATGAGGACTAACGCCAGGAGCAGGAACAGACGAGTGACCTTACGCATCGGATACGCCCTCCTAAAGCTACCTCTCAATTTGCCCGGATGTGGCGCAGCGTACTCCCCATAAAGAGGGAACGCAACCTAGCAACCTTTACGGAACTGCTGCAACATCCTGCATGCCTAGGAGTGACGGCCCGGGCCGTTTCCCTACCCCCATGGCCCGATCTGACCGCTCTCCGGCTCCCCACCGCACCCCGCCGGACGCACACTGTGCTCCATGAAAACAGCACTCTTGGTCATCGACGTTCAGGACTCCTTCAAAGTCGATCCCGCGCGGTGGGCGAAACGCTCGAATCCACGATTCGAAACCAATGTCGCGCGATTGATCGATACCTTTCGCGAAGCCGGCGAGCCGGTCGTGTTCGTGTTGCACAATGATCCCGATCCGGGCTTTCGTCCCGGCGATCCGGAGGTGCGACTGATGTCCTTTCTTGACCGGCGGCCCGGCGAGGCACTCATCACGAAGAACACCCGCAACGCGTTCACGAGCACGGATCTGCAGCAGCGACTCGACGCAATGGGCGTGAAACGCGTCGCCGTATGCGGCATCTCCACCGAGCAATGCTGCGAAACCACCACCCGCGTCGCCGCCGACCTCGGGTACGAAGTCGATTTCGTCACCGAAGCCACGCTCACGTTCCCGATCGGAACGCTGACTACCGATGCGATCATCGAGCGCACCGAGGCCGTGCTGCGCGGACGCTTCGCGCGCATCCTGACGGTGGAAGAGGCGGGGGCCGTATTCGCGACGTAGTGTTTCTACTGCTGCCCGAGGTCGAGATCCTCGACCTTGCGGGACCGCTGCAGGCGCTGGGGGAGGCGAACCGCTCGCGTCCCCGCTACCGCCTGCGCCTGTGCTCGACGAAAGAGCGCGTGCGCTCCGATCAGGGCGTCGTGCTCGCGGATCTCGAGCCGTTGCCGGAAGTCGATGCGAACGCGTTGGTCATCGTGCCGGGGATGCCGTACTCCGCGACGCAGAAAGTCGATCGCGCGGCCGTGCGCTGGCTGCGCGAAGCAGCGAAGCAGCAAGCGCACATCGCCTCCGTCTGCACCGGCGCGTTCATCCTCGGCGAAGCCGGACTGTTGAACGGGAAGCGCTGCACGACGCACTGGTCGCGCACGAACGAGCTGGCGCAGCGTTATCCCACCGCGCACGTGCTCACCGATCGCCTGTTCGTCACCGACGGCAACGTCACCACCAGCGCCGGCATCGCCTCGGGCATCGACATGGCCCTGGCGCTCATCGAGCAGGCCGACGGTCCGCTGGTGGCCGCGGAAGTGGCGAGGGAAATGGTGGTGTACCTGCGCAGGGACGGCGCGCAGGAACAGCAGAGCGTCTATCTCGACTTCCGCACGCACCTCCATCCGGGCGTGCATCGCGTGCAGGACTGGATCGTGCGCCATCCGTCGAAACGCCCGACGCTGAACGAGCTCGCCGACGTGGCGGGCATGTCGCCGCGCAACCTCACGCGCACCTTCCGGCGCGCCACCGGCATCAGCGTGCATGACTTCTCGACGCGCGTGCGTCTCGAGCTGGCCCGTTCGCTCTCGCACGAGCCGTCGCTGACGATGGACGGCGTGGCCGCGCGCGCGGGACTCAGTCCGCGCGAGTTGCGGCGCCTCGGCGTGCGGCGCGAGCGGTAGGGAAACGCGGGCCGCGGTCACTCCCACAGTAGAGGCCCGCAAATGCACGAAGAACATCGCCGCAAGCACAACGAAGAATTCATCCGCCGTCTGATCAAGCGCCGTCCCGAGCTCGCGCCGCAGCTCGAGTACCTTTTGAAACGGCGCACCGAAGAAGCGGCCGGCATGGCCATGGAGGGCCTGGACACCGGCGCGCCGCCCGAGCCGGCGGTCGAGATTGCGCTGGAGACGATCGTCAACGACGAGCGCCCCGTGCTCTTCGTCGTGAACGATCGTCTGGACACGAACCAGGTCACGATCAAAGGCATCGAGGCGCAGGATCTCGTCGGCAAGATGAAGACCGCCGATGAGTGGCTGAGCAAGCTCATGCCGCTGGTCGGACGCGTCGACGTGTCGAACTTCCCCGGCGAGTACGTCGGCACCGGCTGGTTCGTCGACGAGAACATCGTCGTCACGAACCGCCACGTGGCGTCGCTGATCGCGCGTCATGACGGGCGCAAATTCGTGTTCAAGCTCGGCGTCGGCAATCGACCGATCGGCTCCGATTTCAACACCACGCACGAATTCGATGACACCGGATTCGATGCCTCGCGCAATTTCAAAGTCGACGAGGTGCTGTACATCGAGCCGGATGCGGGACCGAACGACATCGCCTTCCTGAAAGTGCGCCGCCGCGCCAGCGGCGTGGTGCCGAAGTCGATGCCCGTCGCGCGCACCGACGTCGGCGCGGAGCGCCTGGTGTGCGCGATCGGCTATCCGGCGCGCGCGTCGCGCCGCGTCATCCCCGATCAGCAGCTCATGGACGAACTCTACCGCGGCAAATTCGACATCAAGCGCGCCGCGCCCGGATTCACGACGCCCATGGCCGGCGGCACCACCCGCCACGACTGCACGACCCTCGGCGGCAACTCCGGCTCGGTGGTCATCGACCTCGTGACGAAGGAAGCGGTGGGCCTGCACTTCGCCGGGCTCTATCAGGAAACGAACTTCGCCGTGCGCGCGTCCGTGCTGCGGCAATACATCGACGGCAAGCGCTGGAACCAGCCGCTGGTCGTGAACACGAGAACACCGAAACGCGAGGACGCATCCGCCGCCGCCGCGCAGGCGCAGAGCACGGTCACGACGTCCGACGCCGGCGTCGTGAACATCACCGTTCCGCTCGAGATCAGCCTCCGCCTCGGCACTCCGATCACGGGACCGGTCACCGCGACCGTCACGTCTTCGTCGTCAATGAAAAAAGATCCCGAGTCCGTGGCCATTGATTTCTGGCGTAGTCGTCCCGAGGGTGTGACGGGCGTGCGCGTCGGATACGAGGAGACCGAGGACGGGATCAGCGACGAGCCGTTCCTCTCCGTCTCCGCGCCGGCGTCGAAGCTGGACGAGATCGCGGCCGCGGGACCGAAACAGGTCGGCGGACTGGCCGTGCGCTACGAGGCCGCGGACGTGCTCGAGCAACTCGAGTCGGACGTGACCCAGGAAGGCAAGACCACCACGATCTCGTACGACGACGATGCGCGCACCGGCGAAGAATTCTCGTTCGATCCCGTCACCGAGCAGATGGAGCTTCGGCTGCACGTCGGCCCCGAATATTCGTGGGACGAACTGCACCAGTTCCTCGACGAGTCGAAAGGCCATCTCGTCTCAGCGATGTATGAGTTTCACGCGGTCAGCGTGAAGGACGCCATCGAGGCCCGCCTCGACGACGGCGCGTCGATGACGCTCGTCCTGGACAACGCCACGTTCGTGCCCGTGAAGAACGAGGACGAGGAGATTCACGCGGAGGACGTCTTCGATGACTGGCGCGAGCGCTTCGACTTCGATTACCAGATCGTGCCGGAAGGCGCGACGGGCCTGATCGCGAACTCGTACCACATCAAGGTAACGGTGCGCGACGACAACAAGTTCTGGCTGTCGTCCGGCAACTGGAAGATGAAGTCGAGCCAGCCCGTGGTCACGGAAAACGATCGCCTGAACATCGACGAGAAGGACCTGCCGGGCAATCGCGAATGGCACGTCATCGTGAAGAACAAGACGCTCGCGGGCCGCTTCCGCTCACACATCAACCAGGACTTCAACACCTCGCGCGAGCTCGCCGGCGAAGAGAGTCCCGAAAGCGCGCTGGCCGATGTGATGGTGGACGTGCCGGCGGGCATCGAGCTCGAGCGCAAGAAGCCGAGCCGCCTCCTCGAGCCGAAGACGATCAGCGGCAAATTCAAAGTGCAGCCGCTGCTCACGCCCGACGATGAAGGCGGCGTGTTCACGCGCGCGGTCGTCGACCTGATCAAGTCCGCGAAGAAGAGCCTTCTCTTCCAGATTCCGTACATCAAGGCGCCGTCGAAGCCGGGCGAGCATCGCGGCAACATCGACGACCTGCTCGACGCGCTCATCGACAGGCTGAAAACGCTCGAGGACGGCCGCGTGATCATCAGCGGCGGCAGCGATCTCTCCAGCCCCGCGCACGTGGCGTGGTACTTCAAGTCGAAAGGCGTGGACATCAAGAAGTGCCTGAAGGTGATGGACAAACACCACACGAAAGGCATGGTCGTCGACGGCAAGCGCGTGCTGATCGGAAGCCACAACTGGAGTCCGGACGGCGTGACGCTGAACCGCGACGCGTCGCTGATCATCCACGCGCCGGATGCCGCGAATTACTACGCCGAGGCGTTCGAGATCGACTGGGAACGCGCGAACAGCGTGGCGCCGAAGAAGTTCGTGAAGAAGCCGAAAGAGGTGCGCGAGGCCGTGGGCGGCGAGGCGCCGGAAGGCTACGTGCGCGTCCCGCTGAAGGAAGTGCTGGCGGACGAGTGACGCCTATGGATGCGGAGTGATCGCGACGATGGTCAGGACTGCCACGCGCTTGCGCGCGTCCATGCGATCCGGTCCATAGCAAAAGAAGACTCGGTATGCGCCGGGCGTATTGTTCTGCGCGTACGCCTCGAAGACCTCTTCGCCGTCCGGGCCGCGTATCGAGTCGTACTTGTGGGTATTCAGCGAGGGATGCCGCGGATTGGTTTCGAGCAAGCCGAGCGTCTTTTGCACTTGCCGCAGGATGCCGGCTTTCGCAGACGCCTTTTGAAGCGCGACCAGATTCGCCCGCGCCTCATTGGTAAAACGGAGCTCACGTCTCATCGTCTTTCGCGTACTTCGCAAAAGAGCCGATTGGCTTCGCTGATTTGATCTGGTTCAAGCCGCGTGCTACCGACTCCTTCGCCACGTTGTTGCGAAACAGCCACACCTCGGCCGCCGGCACGGATACCTGCGGCTCAAGGATGATCCGGCCGTTTGGCTCGCGGTAGACGTTGAAGGCCGCGTCATCGAGATTCGCGAGCGCGGCGCCCAGGGAAACGCGCTTGCGCGAATCCGGACGAACGTCGCGAGCTACCAGGTGTCGTTCTTCTTCGCGGTGTCTCATCGGCGTCATTGTTCCATCGGTGGGTAGCGTTCGCAAGTGGGTAACGCCCACATACCCGCGGCGATTTCAAAACTTGGATGGGCGTGCGAGCTGACCATCCACTGTGTCCGCTTTCGAACACCTCGTTCGAAAGCGAACACCTTCAATCGCGTAACTCATTGAAAACACAGCGCGAAAGCATGGCATCCCGTTCGCCTTAGGGGAATGCCATGGATCGCGACATCACCCAGGAATCGAAGCGCCGCAACGTGCGGCGAGGCGCCACCGCAGTCGTGGCGGTCATCGCGGCGGCGTTCGGACTCGCCGCGACCGTCGAGTGGCTGCGGCCTTCGCTCGACCACCGCGACATTCAAACCGCGCGCGTCGAGCGGGGCACGGTCGAAGCGACGCTGCAGGCCGGCGGCACCGTCGTGCCGCTCGTCGAGCAGGTCGTCTCGTCGCCCGTCGAAGCGCGCGTGCTGCGCGTCGGGCGCCGCGCCGGCGCCACCGTGCACACCGGCGACGAGCTGCTCACCCTCGACACCGCCGCCACCCGCCTCGACGTCGAGCGCCTCGGCGATCGCGTCAGCGCGGAGCAGAGCGAGAACGAGCAGCTGCGCATCAAGCTGGACGAGACCATCGCCACGCTGCGCGCGCAACTCGAGCAGAAGAAGCTCGACGCGGAGATCGTCCACTACACCGCCACGCAGAAAGAGAAGCTGCGCAGCGAGGGACTGACTGCCGACGCCGACGCCAAAGGCGCGCAGGCGCAGGCGCGCAAGACGGACATCGAAATGCGCCAGCTCGAGGAAGCGCTCGCGCGCTCGCTGCAGTCGCGTCGCGCACAGCTCTCGGCGGCGCAGAACGAGCTCACCGCGGCCGTGCGCGATCGCGAAGAGTCGCGCCGCCAGCTCGATCTGGCCATGCTGCGCGCGGATCACGACGGCGTGCTGACCTGGGTCGTGCCCGAAGTGGGCGTGACCGTGCGCCGCGGCGACGTGCTCGCGCGCATCGCCGATCTGTCGGCCTATCGCGTCGTGGGGACCATCTCCGACGTGCACTCCTCGCGCATCGCGCCGGGCATGCGCGCGTACGTGAAGATCGACGACGAGACGCTGCCCGGCGTCATCGACAGCGTCGACCCGCGCATCGAGGCGGGCGTGATGAAGTTCAGCGTGACGCTGGACGCGCCGTCGCATCCGCGGCTGCGCAACAACCTCCGCGCGGACGTGCTGGTCGTGACCGGCCGCCGCACCAACACGCTCCTGGCCCGCCGCGGCGCCCTGGGCCGCACCAACACCACCAGCGCCTTCGTCGTGCGCGACGGGAACGCCGTGCGCGTGCCCGTGCGCTTCGGCATCGGCGGCGACGACACCATCGAGATTCTGCAGGGGCTCCGCGAAGGAGACGAGGTGCTGATCTCGGACATGAACGATTTCGAAGACGTGGAAAAACTGAAGATCAAATGACCAGGTTGCCGGTTGCCGGTTGGCGGTTTTGTGGCCGGCCAGCTCGCGACGGCGGCTGCGAACCGCGAACCGCCAACCACCAACCGATAAGGAGAGGACGCCCATGATTCGCCTCGAGAACGTAGACAAGATTTATCGCACCGAGCGCGTGGAGACGCTCGCATTACAGAACATCAACCTGGACGTCGCGGCCGGAGAGTTCGTGTCCATCATGGGCCCGTCGGGATGCGGCAAGAGCACGCTCTTGAACCTGATCGGTCTGCTCGACGCGCCCAGCCGCGGCGAGCTCGCGCTCGACGGCGCGGCCGTCGCCAAATGGGGCGATGCGAAGCTGGCCAGCTTCCGCAACGAGAAGCTCGGCTTCGTGTTCCAGAGCTTTCACCTCGTGCCCGACCTGAAGGTGATCGACAACGTCGAGATCCCGCTGCTGTATCGACGCGCCAACGGTACGCCGCGCCGCAAGCTCGCGCAGGGCGCGCTGGATCGCGTGGGTCTGGCGTCGCGCGTTCATCACTTCCCGACCCAGCTCTCGGGCGGACAGCAGCAGCGCGTGGCCATCGCGCGCGCCATCGTCGGCAAGCCGCGCATCCTGCTCGCCGACGAGCCCACCGGCAACCTCGACTCCGCGATGGGCGACGAGATCATGGACATCCTCCATGACCTGAACAAGAAGGACGGCACGACCATCGTCATGGTCACGCACGACGAGCGTTTCGCGCGCGCCACCGATCGCATCGTGCGGCTCTTCGACGGCCGGCAGGTGGCGTGATGATCAAGAACTACATCAAGCTGGCCATGAAGGTCCTCGGAAGACGCAAGTTCTTCACCTTCATCTCGCTCTTCGGCATCAGCCTGACCCTGGTCGTGCTGATGGTGGCCGTGGCCATTCTCGACAACCTCTTCGCGCCGCGGCAGCCGGAGTCGCGTTTCGACCGCGTGCTCGGCGTGTACATCGTCGGTCTGTACGGACCGCGCGGCGGCATGACCAGCAATCCCGGCCACGGCTTCATCACCAAATACATGTTCGGCCTGGACGGTGCGGAGAATCAGTCCGTCTTCACCAATCAGTCGCCGACCGCGCTGTATCACGACGGCAGGAAGCTCGAGACGCACGTGCGCCGCACGGACGGCGCGTACTGGCAGATCCTCGACTTCAGGTTTCTCGAAGGCGGTCCGTTCACCGAGCAGGACAACCGCGACGCGAAATTCGTGGCCGTGATCACGAAGGACATGCGCGACAAGCTGTTCAACGGCGCGAAAGCGGTGGGCAAAACGTTCGCGATCGACGGACAGACTTTCCGCGTGGTCGGTGTCGTCGACAACGTGGCCATCACGCGCCGCGTCGGCTTCTCCGAAGTGTGGGCGCCGCTGCGCACGCTCAGGTCGCGCGAGTACGAGAATCAGATGACCGGCAACTTCAACGGCGTCGTCCTGGCGCGCAACCGGGGCGACTTCGCGAAGCTGCGCCGCCAGTTCAACCAGCGCCTCACGCACTTTCACTTCGACGATCCGAAGTCCTTCAACCGCGTGATCACGGGACTGGACACCAGTTTCGAAGCGGCGGCGCGCACGGTCGTCGGCAACCAGGTGGAGGTGAACCGCACGGCCATCCTGCGCTCGGTGCTGATCACGTTCGCGCTGCTGTTCGCGCTGCTGCCGACCATGAATCTGGTCAGCATCAACCTGAGCCGGATCATGGAGCGCGCCTCCGAGATCGGCGTGCGCAAGGCGTTCGGCGCGTCGTCGCGAACGCTGATCGGACAGTTCGTGATGGAGAACATCGTGCTCACCGCCATCGGCGGCGCGATCGGATTCCTCCTCTCCATCGTCGCGTTGCGCGCGCTCACTTCGATGGAGCTGGTCCCGTATCTCGAGCTCGACGTCAACCTGCGCATCTTCGGCTACGGCATGTTGCTGGCCATCGCCTTCGGCATCCTCTCCGGCGTCTATCCGGCCTGGCGGATGTCGCGGATGCATCCCGTCAACGCACTGCGTGGAGGTGCGCTGTGATTCGTCATCTCTTGAAGCTCGTGTGGAACCGCAAGCGTGCCAACGCGCTCATCGCCGCGGAGATCCTGGTCTCGTTCCTGGTCGTCTTCATCGTGCTGACCGGTTCGATCATGTTCGGCACGTCGTACCGCAACGCCATCGGCTACGACTGGCACAACGTGTGGGACGTGAGCATGGACTTCGACATCGACGGCCGGCAGACCAGGGCGCCGAAGGAGCTGAACGACTCCGTGATGCGCATGCTCGCCGAGACGCGCGCGTTCCCGGAAGTCGAATCGGCCGCGCTGTCGAACACGCCGCCGTACGCGTTCTCGACGTCCGAGGGCGCGCGCGTCGTCAACGGCCGCGAAGTGCGCCTGATCATGGATGACGTCAGCGACGACTTCGCCAAAGTGATGAAGCTGAAGCTCGTGCGCGGACGCTTCTTCGGTCCCGAGGACGACGCGTCGAATTTCCAGCCCATCGTCATCGACACGAACACGGCCATGCACATCTGGGACACGGTCGACGTCATCGGCAAGAAGCTCGAAGAGAGCGACGAAGGCAAAAACGAGATGACCGGCGA
>DATLBM010000185.1:0-4512 GCA_035526885.1 Thermoanaerobaculia bacterium
GCGTACGTCGAGATCGTGCGCGGCACGCCCGTGCTGCTGCAGCTCTTCGTGCTCTATTACGGCCTCTCCTCGGTCGTGAAACTGCCCGCCTTCGTCGCCGCCATGATCGGCCTCGGGCTGAACTACGCCGCGTACGAGAGCGAGATCTATCGCGGCGCGATGGAAGCCATCTCCAGACAGCAACTCGAGGCCGCGCGCACGCTCGGCCTCACGGAGTTTCAGGTCTTCCGCTACGTGCGCGGGCCGCAGGCGTTCCGTCTGGCGCTGGCGCCGATGACCAACGACTTCATGGCGCTGCTCAAGGACTCGTCGCTGGTCTCCGTGATCACCGTCGTCGAGCTCACCAAGCAGACCCAGATCTTCGCGGCGAACGTCGGCAGCTGGGTCATCCCCGGAGCGATCTGCGCGGCGCTGTACCTGGCGATGTCGCTCCCGCTCTCGCGTCTGGCGCGGCACATGGAAGAACGATGGAGGGCGGCCGGCGTATGACCACACTGGCGATCCACGACGTGCGTTTGCGCCGCGGCGCGCGCGAGATCCTGCGCGGCGTGACCTTCGACGCGCAGGCCGGCGAGATCCTCGCCCTGATGGGACTCTCCGGCGGCGGCAAGACCACGGTGCTCCGCACGGTCGCCGCACTGGAGACGTTCGAAGGCGGCACGGTCGACGTCGGCGGCGTGGTCCTGGGCGCCGGCAAAGCGCCCGATCGGCACACCATCCGCGAGCTGCGCAGGAAAGTGGGGATGGTGTTCCAGCTCCACGCGCTCTTCGAGCATCTCACCGCGCTCGACAACATCACCCTCGCGCCGGTGCATGTGGCGAAGATCGCGCGGATCAAAGCCGAGGAGCGCGCGCATGCGTTGCTGGAATCGCTGGGCGTGGCCCATCGCGCGAAGGCGTTTCCGCGGGAGCTTTCCGGCGGCGAGGCGCAGCGCGTGGCCATCGCGCGGGCCATGGCCATGGATCCGCCGCTGCTGTTGATGGACGAGCCGACGGCGTCGCTCGATCCCGCGCGCCGCTACGAGCTGGGACAGACGCTCAAGCAGCTCACCGCCGGCGGACGCACGCTCGTGCTGACCACGCACGACGACGAGTTCGCGCGCGACTTTGCGGATCGCGTGGTGGTGATGGCCGAGGGCGAAGTGGTCGAGGAAGGCGACGCGCGGGAAGTGCTCACGCGTCCGAAGCACGCCGCCACGCGCGCGCTGCTGCAACTCCAGCACGAGGCGCCGCATTGATCGCAGCGTTCGTCCTCGCGGCCACGCTCTCCATTCACGACTACGCCACGATGCCGACGCTCGGCACGCCGCGCTGGTCGCCGGACGGCAAACGCATCGCGTACGTCCTCACGCGCGCGGACCTCGAGCGCAGCGCGTACGACGCCGACGTGTGGGTCATCGGCGCCGACGGAAAAAACGATCGCCGGCTCACGAGCGCGAAGGCGAACGACACGCGTCCGCGCTGGTCGCCGGACGGGAAGACGATCGCCTTTCTCAGCGACCGCGATGGCAGGAACGCGATCTGGCTGATCCCTCCGGACGGCGGCGAGGCGCGCAAGCTCGTCGAGCCGCCCACGGCCATCCGCGACTTCGAATGGTCGCCCGACGGCGCGACGATCGCCTTCACGCGCGCGGACGAGCTGACGCCCGACGAGGAGAAACGCGCGAATGAAAAAGAGGATGCGCGCGTCGTCGGCGAGAACCGGCATCTCATGCATCTGCACGTCGTCGACGTGGAGAGCGGCGGGACGCGACGCCTGACCAGTGGCGACTTCTCGATTTTCGCCATGAACTGGTCGCCCGACGGCGCGAAGATCGCGTACAGCCGCGGTCCCGGCGCATCGCTCGACGATCAGTACCGCGCGAATCTCTACGAAGTGAGCGTGAAGACGGGCGAGAGCCGCGCGCTGGTCGTGCGTCCGGGCCTCGAGAACAGTCCGCAGTATTCGCCCGACGGGAAATGGATCGCGTTCACGTCGCAGAACGGCGTGCACGGCTGGCTGATCGAGCACGAGGTGCACGTGATGCTCGCCAGCGGCGGCGCCTCCCACAGCGTCTCCTCGGCATACGGCCGCACGCCGGACGCGATCTCGTGGAGCGACGACTCGAAGTCGATCTTCATCGAAGGTCCGTGGAACACGACCACGCAGCTCTTTCGCGTCAATCGCGACGGCAGCAACTGGACGAACGTCACCAGCGTCGATGGCACGATCGACGGCGCGGACGTGAGGAACGGCCGCGCGGCATACATCTATGAGTCGCTCACCGAGCCGCCGGAGCTTTACGTCGACAAAGTGCGCCTCACGCATCACAACGACGAGATGCGCACGCGCACGCTCGCGCCGACGCGCCTGATCCACTGGAAGAATCCGAAAGACGGACTGGAGATCGAAGGCCTGCTCACGCTTCCGCTGAATTACAAAGGCGGACGCGTTCCCTTGCTCGCCTTCGTCCACGGCGGCCCCGCCTCCCGCTTCGACCAGAAGTTCCTCGGCTACCTCGGCGCCACCTACGCGCCGCAGGTGCTCGCGGCGAACGGCATCGCCGTGCTGCGTCCGAATCCGCGCGGCAGCGGCGGCTACGGCGGGGCGTTCCGCGCGGGCAATCTCAACGACTGGGGCGGGATGGACTTTGCCGACATCAACGCCGGCATCGACCAGCTCATCGCCGACGGCATCGCCGATCCCGACCGCCTGGGCATGTGCGGCTGGAGCTACGGCGGATTTCTGTCCGCGTGGGCCATCGGCCACAGCGATCGCTTCAAGGCCATCAGCGTCGGCGCCGCGGTCACGGATCTCCTCAGCTATCACGGCACCACGGACGTCCGCGATTTCATCCCGCACTACTTCGAGCCGCCGCCCGATCCCGCGCTCGACGAGATGCGTCACGCGCCGCTCCCGCTGGAACTGCTGCGCGCGCACAGCCCGCTGTGGCATCTGAAGAAAACGAGCGCGAAGGTCTTGATCCAGCACGGCGAGCTGGATGACCGCGTGCCGCTGTCGCAGGGCACGATGCTCTACCGCATGCTGGACGAGCTGGGCGTCGACGTGAAGATGGTGATCTACCCGCGCTCGAACCACGGATCGCGCGAGCCGAAACAGCGCATGGACCTGATGCGGCGCAACGTGGAGCTGTTCGTTACGACGCTGCGCTAGGGGGTACGACGAGGGGCCTCCGGCGGCTGGGGCCACGGGCCCCAGACCCCGTTTGCGGGCTTGGTTTCCGCGACACGATGTGTCGCGGAAACCAAGCCAACCAGCGGGGTCCGGGGTCGAGACCCCGGCCGCCGGAGGCCTCTGGTCGTTCCCCTACGCCGCCTCGCGGCGAGCGCTTTGCTCCGCCCACAGCGCCGTGTACAGGCCGTTCGCGGCGAGCAGGGTCGAGTGCGTGCCGGTTTCCACGATGCGGCCTTTCGCCAGCACGTGAATGCGTTGCGCATGCGCGATCGTCGAGAGGCGGTGCGCGACGAGCACCGTCATGCGGCGGTGTCCGCCGGTGGTCAGTGCGCGGATCGTTTCGGTGATCGCTTTTTCCGTGATCGAGTCGAGACTGGAAGTGGCCTCGTCGAAGATCATCAGCTCCGGCTGGCGCAGCAGAGCGCGGGCGATGGCCAGGCGCTGGCGTTCGCCGCCGGAGATCTTGATGCCGCCTTCACCGATCTTCGTCTCCAGACCTTTGCCGCCGCGCTCGATGATCGGCAGCGCCGCGGCCTGGCGGAGCACTTCGATGCATTCGGCATCGGTGGCGTTTGGATTCACGAAGAGGAGGTTGTCGCGGATCGTGCCGGCGAAGAGCTGCGTTTCCTGCGTCACCAGCCCGATGCGTGCGCGCAGCTCGTCCGGATCGACTTCGTTCGCGTCGATGTTGTTGATGGAGAGGCGTCCCGCGGTCGGTTGATAGAGCCCGACCAGCAACTTCACGAGCGATGTCTTGCCCGATCCCGACGGACCGACGAAGGCCACCGTCTCCCCGCCGCGAATCTCGAGCTGAATGTTCTCCAGCGACGGCGACGACGCGGAGGGATACGTGAACGACACGTCCTCGAACGCCACGCGATGCAGCGACCCGATGGCACGCGGCTCCTCGGGTTTCGGCGCGGGCTCGATGGCCAGCACCTCGTCGAGCTTGTCCATGCTCGCGCGCGCTTCCTGGTACTGCGCGATGATCGCGCCCAGCTCCGCGAGCGGCGAGAAGATCGCGAAGGAGTAGAAGAAGAGCGCGTAGAACTCGCCGAGGGTGATGGTGCGGCGGAAGAGGAGCCAGAGCATCAGGAACAGCAGGCCCGCGCGCGTGGTGTTGATGAGCGTTCCCTGCAGGAACGAGTAGAAGCGGAGAAAGCGGACTTTCTTCAGCTCCAGGCCGAGGATGCCGGCGTTGACGGTGTTGAGGCGCGCGATCTCCTGTTTTTCGAGGCCGAGGGATTTCACCAGCTCGACGTTGCGGAGCGTTTCGGTGGTGGAGCCCGCAAGCTCCGCGGTCTGCGTGACGATCACGCGCTGCTGGGTCTTGATGC
>DATLBM010000186.1:0-8529 GCA_035526885.1 Thermoanaerobaculia bacterium
GACGAGCGCCGGACCGACCAACATCAACGGCCGCGTGATCTCCATCGCCATCGACCCGAAAGAACCGTTGAACGTGTACGCCGGAACGGTCGGCGGCTTGTGGCGCTCGCAGACCGGCGGCCGCAGATGGCAGCGCGTCTCCGACGAGATTCCCAAGGGCGCGCAGCGCTTCAGCGCGGTGGCCGTGAATCCCGTCAAGACCGAAGAGATCTTCGCCGGCACCGGCGATCGCAACGTCACGATCTGGGACAAGGGCAATGGACTGTGGATGTCGACGGCGCACGGTGCGCCGGGCACGTGGACGCCGCTGGGGAACTTCGACAACCAGATCATCTACCGCATCCGCATCGATCCCGATCCCAACTCGAACGACGTCTGGGTGGCGGCGACGAGCGGCGTCTGGCGCGGAAAGCGCGACAACAACACGGGCGCCGTCGTTTTCGACAAGCCGTACAAGGACTTCACGCGCCTGACCCACGACCTGGTGATCGATTTCTCGGAGACGCCGCGCATCCTCTACGCGGGCGTGCGCACGAACTTCAACGACCTCTCGCAGCCCGTCGGCATCTGGAAGACCGATACCGGCCCGTTCACGATCTGGAGCAAGAAGGACAGCGGCATCGACCTGTCCGACGCCGAAACGTTCAGCCTGGCCCTCGCGAAGTCCAAGCCTTCGATTCTGTACGCGAGGGTGTCGCACCTCACCGGCGGAGGACTGGTCGGTCTCTACAAGACCACCACCGCGGCCGAGGCGGTGAACGGCGACCCCGCGTGGTTCAAGCTCCCCGTGTCGGTCGGCAACGGACTGCTGAAGGACGAGGGGATGCTCTGGTTCAACACGCTGCTCGAGGTCGATCCCACCGACTCGAAACGCGTCTTCGCCGGCGGCATGAACATGTGGATGTCGGTCGACGGCGGATACAAGTGGGACAACCTCTCGCCGGGGAAAGACCTCGACTTCCACTACGAGGCCCACTCCGACTTTCACACGCTGGCCTTCGATCCGAAGAACCCGAAGATCTTCTTCGTCGGGAACGACGGCGGCATCGACCGCGCCGATCTCACCAACCCGGACTGGCACTGGGTCGACTCGTCGCACGGCATGGTCATCTCGATGTTCAACTACATGGCGTCGAACCGCAGATACCCGACGCTGGTCGCCGGAGGATTGCAGGACAACGGCAACATCATCACCTACGGCAACCGCACGTGGTATCAGCCGGGCGGCGGCGACGGCTTCGACGTCGGCTCGGACGCCGGCAACCCGAACACGTTGTACGGGAGCTACAACTGGGGAGCGAACATCAATCTCCAGGAACTGGTCAATCCCATCCCCGGCCTGCCCGGAGGACCGATTCCGCCGTGGGATTTCGGCAGCGCGAAAATCGTCGCCTGGAACCTGCCCGCGCCCGACATCATGCTGCGCCCGCCGATGATCACGGACATGGACAAGCCGAAATCCGCGCTGACGGGCGGCGGCCCCGAGCCGTGCGGCCCGCGGAGCATCTACAAGACGACGGACAACAAAAACTGGGTGGACACGCTGCCGGGCATCGAAGAAGGGGGCAACATCGTCGAACTGGCCAGCGCGCCGTCGTCGCTGCAATTCAATACGCACCTGGCGGCGATCGCGTACCAGACGCTGCCCGGCTGCGGCGCCGCCGGAACCGCGTTCGATCCGTACGTGATCCGCACGACGAACGGCGGCCCGTGGACGAAGGTCACGGGACTGCCGCCGAAGCTCGTGCCGACGTCGCTCTCGTTCGATCCCAACGATGCATCGCGCTCGTACGTGACGTACATCGGCGACAAGCGTGTGTACATGTCGGTCAACAACGGCACGTACATGCCCATCGGCGTCGGACTGCCGGCGAACGTCCGCAAGGTGATCGCCGATCCGTCCGACCCGAACGTTCTCTATGCCGCGACGTCCGTCGGCGTGATGCGCGGCGTAGTGACGCCCGGCGCGACGCCATCCGCGACGTGGAACGCGTTCGACGAAGGCCTGCCCGACGGCATGGAGATCAACGAGCTCTGGGCCGACCCGCAAACCGGCATCCTCACCCTCGGCAGTTTCGGCTACGGCGTGTTCCGCCGCGACATCCGCAAAGGCATCCTCTGCCCCGCGCGCATGCTCGTCGTCCGCGACAGCACCTACGACGACGGCCGCGAGCCGTCGGTCGCCGTCGCCGATGCCGAGAATCCCCTCCCCGACGGTGAGTTCTACAAGCCCAACAACACCATGGGCGGAAAGGCGTGGTGGTGGAAGTCGCGCGACATCCGCATCGACGTCCCGTCCAGCGATCCGCACGCGCACATGATCGAGGACGCCGATCACGTCGAGTTCGAGAGCTGTCCGACGCCGCTCGCCGCGTGCATGCCCGGCACGATGATCGACTCGCCACCGGAAGCGTTCAAGGCGGCGCGCGTGTACGTGCAGGTGACGAACCGCGGCGTGGAGCCCGTGGCGGACACACGCGTGATCGCGCTGTGGAATCCCAACGCCGGCGCGATCGAAGCGCTCCCCGACACGTTCTGGACCCAGACCTTCCCGGCCGGCGCCGGCTGCGGTCCGCTCGACCCGACCACGAACTGGCAGCTCGTCGATCCGGAGAAGCCGTGCCGCACGATCGACAAAGTGACGCCGATCATGCCGGAGGTGGCGCGCTTCGACTGGACTCCGCCGCTGGGCGCGGAGGGCGGCGCGACGATGCTCACCATCGTCGAAGCCCCGGGCGATCTGCTCGAGGAATCGATCCGCAAAGAGAACAAGCTCGTGCCGAAGGACATCGTGCGCGCCTCGCGTCACATCGCGCTGCGCAACGTGCAGATCCACCCGTTCGACGCCGGCGTGCGCGAGCCGTTCCTCTGGCCGCTCGATCTGCTCAAGCTCCCGTCGGACATCCTCAAGGAACTGGAAGTGGTGGTCTCGAAGCCGGAGCTGCGCGAGAGCATTCGCATCGTGCTTCCCGCCGGCCTCGCGGCGCGTCCGGGCCTGGGCAGCGCGCGGCCAACGCGCGTGACCGAGCCGGAGCTCGTGCGCAAACTGGAGGCGATGCGCCTCGATCCGGACAACGCGTGGGAGCTGAGCGGAGACGAAGCCTCGCTCTTCGTGAGCCTCCGCCCGGGCCAGCGCGTGAACACCGCGGTCATCGCTGCGCCCGCGGACGCGAACGGCGTATCGCGGGTGTCGTTCCTCACGCGATCGGGCGATGAAGTGATGGGCGGCAGCGAGCTGTTAATGCGGCCGAGGGCGAGATAGGAGATCGCTTTGTTATAGGCTGAGCACCATGGGAACTCCAAACATCCTTCCATTCGCCAACGGACAGTTCGGGACCAAGATGGAGGCGACCGGCGTCCTGAGTAACTGCGGCTTCGCCCTCGCGGAGCTCAATAAGAACGCCTTGCTCGTCTATGCCGACGCCGCCAGCAACGACATGGCGTTGCTACTACAGAAACCGGGGTCGCGGCGAGATCCCGAGATCCTCATAGGCGGGAGCACGTATGTCGCGCCCGCGGCGGCGGCATTCAACGGCGAATTCTTCGTCGCTTACGCCGGAACGAATCAGCAGCTGTACATCATGGCGATGGACGGAGACCTCCACTATCTGAGTCAGAACACCCTCCAGCAGGCGAGCTACGTCTCGCCATCCCTGGCGGTCTTCAACAATCTGCTCTACATGGCCTATACCGGAGAGGACAGTAAGCTCAACGTCTGGTTCGCCTCCGACGGGAAGGATTTCGGGCACAAGCAGAACTTCGATTACCTGACCAACGCCGGCCCATCGCTGGCGGCATTCAACAACCGGCTCTACATGGCCTTCTCGGGCACGGACGGCCAGATCTACATCACGTCATCGGAGGACGGGCAGAATTTCGGGACACCGCAGCAACTCGCCAACCAGAGCAACCTCACACCCAGTCTCGCCGCCAGTCCCGACGGCTCCGTTTTGTACATGGCGTTCACGGGGACGGACGGGCGGCCGAACATCTGGTCCTCGCCCGATGGAACGACGTGGGATAACGGCACCAAACAGACCTCTCAGAACTGGTCGTGGAACCCTCCCGCGCTGATGGCCTTCGGAAACGAGATGTACCTGGGCTTCACGGGAGAAGACGGCGCGAGCTCCGAGAATGTCCTTCAGGCCTTCGCGGCGTTCGTGAAAGACGCGGCCGGCGCCACGAGCACGATCCTCGCGATTCTCGGGGATGCGTTCACGGGCAACTGGAGTGACGCCATCTCGGAGATGCGCGGCCTCATCACCGGTGATGACTTCAGTCCCGTGCTCCAGGCCCTCTCCGCTGCAGGCTTGAACACCTTCGGGTTCGTCGGCGGCGACGAAGGCGGGGTGGTAGTCGCCGGAGGAGTGACGACCGGCATCCTGACCGGTACTTCCGACCATTCGAAGTTCTACTCGTATCTCGACGTCGGCATCTCGATCGGCACGACGGAAGGCGATTCCGTAGTCCTGGGCCTTTATGCATCGACGGACAAACCCGACGACATCGGAGGCCTGGAGTTCTTCACCGAGGCGGCAGGTGACCTGGGCGCGGGAGCAGCGCTGGTGGCGTTCGTGGGCGTCTTCGGAGGCACAGGCATGATCGCGTTCGTCACCACGGGCGAGGAGGAGGAGCTGTCCGTCGGCGTCGGCGTGGCCATCTCGGACGAGGTGTCGTAAGGCAGCCGGCGATCAGCGCTCCCGCTTCATTCCCTTGCGGGCGCGGATCACGAAGTGCAGCGGGCAACCGGGAAGCCCGAGCGTGTCGCGGAACTGGTTCTCCAGGTAGCGGCGATAGGAAAAGTGCAGCGGCTCGTCGACGTTCGAGAAGAGCGCGAACGTCGGCGGCGCCGACTTGAGCTGCGTCACGTAGTAGAAGCGCCGCGGCTTGCCGCGCACGGTCGGGGGATTATGCGCGCTGACCGCGCGCTCGAGGATCGAGTTGAGCTCCGAGGTGCGGAACTTGCGGCGGTAGCCTTCGACGATGCGGTCGATCTGCGGGAAGATCTTCTCCACGTTGCGGCCCGTCTTCGCGGAGATGAACAGCAGCGGCGCGTAGGCCAGGAACTTCAGGCGAAAGCGCAGCTGCTCCTCGAATTTCTTGTAGTCGTCCGGACCGTGCTGTTCGGCGTCCCACTTGTTGACGAGGATGATCGCGGCCTTGCCTTCGTCTTCCGCGTAGCCCGCCACCGTGGCGTCCTGCGCGGTCACGCCTTCGGTGGCATCGATGACCGTCAGCGCGATCTCGCAGCGCTCGATGGCCCGGCGCGCCGACATCACCGCGAGCTTCTCGGCCTCGTCCGTGGTCTTGCCTTTGCGGCGGATGCCGGCCGTGTCGATGATCAGGTACGGCTTGCCGTTGCGCGTGATCTGCGAGTCGATGGCGTCGCGCGTCGTGCCCGAGATCGGCGAGACCACGGCGCGCTCTTCCTGCGTGAGCCGGTTCAGCAGCGACGACTTGCCGACGTTCGGGCGTCCGATGATGGCCACGCGGATCGGCGCATTCTCGTCATCGTCTTCGTCCTGCACCGGCTCGGGCGGCACGATCTCGGCGATCGCGTCGATGACGTCGTCGACGCCCGTGCCGTGCTCCGCCGACATCGGCATCACGCGCTCGAAGCCGAGCTCCCAGAACTCGTTGACCGCTTCCTCCGCGTCCTTGCGATCGGTCTTGTTGACGATGAGCACCGTCTTCGACGCTTCCGCCCGCAAATCCTGCGCGATCTCGCGATCCTCGGTCAGCAGCCCCGCCGCGCCGTCGACGACGAAGAGGATGAAGTCCGCATCGCGCAGCGCGCGCGTGGCCTGGTCCTTGATCTCATCGGCGAACGCGGACATCGGCGACTCGCCGTATTCGAGTCCGCCGGTGTCCGTGAGCTCGTAGCGGCGTCCGTCGTCGAGCGTGATCACGTCGGAGAGGCGGTCGCGGGTCATGCCCGGCAGGTCGTGGATGAGCGCGCGCCGCCGTCCGGAGAGACGGTTGAAGAGCGTCGACTTGCCGACGTTCGGACGGCCGACGATGACGACTTTCTTGAGCGCGCGCGCGGTCATGCGCCGCGCATCTTACTCGCGCGCGACGAAGATCTGCAGGCCGTCGAGAAAGGCCGTCATGTCCGCCTTGCGCCGCGCGAAGCGCTCCTTCGCCGTGACCGTGACCGCCTGCACGTACGCGTCCGGACCGCGAAAGAAGTAGCCGAGCATGACGATGGGCAGCCCGTCGCTGGCCGTCCCTTCCAGCTGCAGCATCGTCACCTTCGCGCCGCCGACCGTCTTCTGTTCTTCGCGCACGATCTTCATGTCGGGCGCGAGCGCCTTCGATTGCTCGCTTGCCCATTCTTTGAGGCTCTTGCCAACGGCGGAAGCGCGCACCGCGTTCGCGAGCGCCTTCGTGTCGCCCGCGGTGTGGACGAAGACCATCGTGCCGCCGGTCGAGCCGTCGTCCTCGACGCGCCACTGCAACGGCGAGAAGTCGATCGTGAACGCGCGCTCGTTCTTCTTCGGGATGCGGATGCTCAGGCCGTCGAGCAGCGCCTTCACGTCGGCATCGGTCTCTTTCGTCGTCGTGGCCACGATCTGCACGTACTTGTCCGGCCCCGCCCAGTACACGCCGCGATACGCAACCGGTCCCGCGACACTCGCGCCGGTCATGTACATCGTGAGCAGCTCCGCCTCCCCTTTCTTCGTCCGCTCCTCGGCCACCACTTTCAGGTTCGGCGTCACCTCGCGTCCCGCTTTGAGCGCCGACTCGCGCAGCGCGTCGAGCGTCGTCGCGCCTTCGTAGACGTACAGCACCGCGTCGGCCTTGCCGGAGTGATGTTTGAGGACCAGGTCGACGCCCTGCTCGTCCGAGCCGTCGGACTTCCAGACGTCGGGGTCGTACGTGAGCGAATACGGATGCTCGGGGCTGACGTAGATCGTCAGCGAGAGGAGCAGCGCCATGAGTGTCATTGCACGAAATAGTACGTGAGGATCGCGCCGACCGCGGTGTTGAAGAAGTTCAGCACGCCGTTCGGTACGGGACGCTCCTGCTTGCGATTCCAACTGCCGGCGATGCTCTCGATGTACGAGCCGAGAAAGGCGGCGGCGGTGATGAAAAGGATCGCGCCGAGGTTCGTGCGCATCAGGCCGTAATGAAGCGACAGGACGCCCGCCGCGGCGACGACCGCGCCGCCGGCGAGGCCCGCGATCGTTCCTTCGATCGAGATCGCGCCCTCGGTGCCGACGGGCACGCGGCGCAGCGTGAGCGGGAGGAACGCGCGCTTGCCGATGAGCTGTCCGATCTCCGATGCGGTGGTGTCGGCGGCGGCGGTGGCCAGCGAGGCGATGCCCATGAAGTACGCGATGGCCATCGGTCCGAGCGGCGCGATCTCGATGCGGCTGACGCGCGACACGGCGATCGCGCAGATCGCCGCCACGCCGACGTTCGAGAACGCGTGCGAGAAGCCGCGCCGTCCGCCGCCCTCCTGCGCCAGTCCGAGGCGCGCCTTGCGCGCGTAGCCGAGCTTCGTGGTGAGCGTGCCGATGATGAAGAAGGCCAAGAGAGCAACGTACATGGGCCAGCCCGCGCCGAGGATGAGGATCGCGCCGAGGAGCCAGCCGCCGAGGGCGCCGGAGACGCTGACGCTTCTCGCGAAGTAGCCCACCAGCGCGAGGGCGCCGTTCACGATCAGCCACGGAATCGACGCGGGCCACGGGCCGTACGGCAAGATCGGCGTGATGCCGGCAACGACGCACGCGACGGCGGAGGCGAAGGGAACGGTCACGTTGTCGTCGACGCGCAGCGGAAGCGACTCCGCGATGGCGGCGGCGACCGCGGCGATCAGCACGACCATCGGCGCGCGGTAGCTCATCCAGTACGCGACCGCCAGTCCGCCTGCGAATCCTGCGACCAAAAACGCGAGCAGCCCGCCAAGACTCTTGTCGGGATTCCACGGCAGCGAGCGAATGCGCATCGCCTTGCCCGCCAGCGTGGCCACGCCGTCGCCGAATGCGAGCATGGCCCACGCGATCGCCGCGTAGTGCAGCTCGTTGCGAAACACGATCACGAGCAGCAGGACCATGATCGGGTAGAGCACGATCCCCGCGTCGTAGCCGCGCGCGTGACGCGAGACGCCGCGCCCCACCACTCGGTGCAGCATCGTGTTGCCGATGATGGCCACGACGCAGACGCCGGCCGCGGCGTACCACGGCAGCCATTTCAGCGTGAAGGCGAAAAGGCCGAAGGCGATGTGCAGACCCTTGCGGAGCGCTTCGTTGGTGGTGTGAGGCGGCATGACGAGCGATGAACGATGAACGATGAGCGATGAACGTGCAAGTGGCGGAGCTGTTCATCGCTCATCGTTCATCGCTCATCGCTCGTCTCGTACAATGCGCGCGCCTTATGTCCGAACCCGTCAAACCGCCGCTGCTGAGCGTCATCGTGCCCTGCTACAACGAGCGGGCCACGGTGGCGGAGCTGTTGCGGCGCGTGCGCGAGGTGAAGATTCAGGGCGACCGGGAGATCGTCGTCATCGACGACCAGTCCACCGAC
>DATLBM010000187.1:0-7253 GCA_035526885.1 Thermoanaerobaculia bacterium
CCCCGCGGCGGCAATCTCGAATGCCGGCGCATACGAGAGCGCGATGATCACCGTGGCCAGCACCATCGCCGCGAGGACGATGGTGGGAGCGTCGGCGGTGGGACGGTGGCGGCGGATGACGGCGATCGCACCGATGATGAGCGCGGAGACCGCGCCGGCGATCAGCATGAGCATGGAGTCCGCGCGGCCGAGGCGATCCGCGATCGCGCCCGAGCGAACGAGCTGCAGCACCGCGAGCCACATCGCACCGGCGCTGAACGCGAGCGGAACGAACATCGCCAGCATCGGCGCGGGCGAGGCGGCGTTGCGGCGGATGAAGACTGCCGCGCCGAGGGACCACAGAAGGCTGACGATCCAGACGATCAGAAGCTGTGAGTTCATAGAGCCTCAGTTCGAAAAAAAGTCCTTCACTTTCTCGAACACGTTCTTCTCCTGCGGCACCAGTTCTCCGTGCAGCGTGGCCAGTTGTTCGAGCAGTTCCCGTTGTTCGTCGCTGAGCGACGTCGGGATGCGCACGGAGACGTGCACGTAGTGATCGCCGCGCCCCGTCCCATCGAGAAACGGCACGCCCTTGTTGCGGAGGCGGAACACCTGTCCCGGCTGCGTGCCCGCGGGGATGCGCAGCGGCTCGTTTCCGTCGATCGTCTCCACGTTCACCTCGCCGCCCAGCGCCGCCATCGTGTAGTTCACGGCGTGCTCCGCGTGGATGTCGTACTCGCGGCGCGTGAAGCTCGGGTGATCCTTCACGCCGATGAACACGTACAGATCGCCGGCCGGTCCGCCGTTGAATCCCGCCTCCCCTTCGCCCGCGACGCGCAAACGCGAGCCGTCGTCGACGCCCGGCGGAATCTTCACCTGGATCTTCTTCTCTTCGCGAACGCGTCCCGCGCCGCCGCACGTGGCGCAGGGATCCTTGATCACTTTCCCCTGCCCGCCGCACTGCGGGCACGTGCGCGCCACGGCGAAGAATCCCTGCGAGTAGCGAATCTGTCCGCGTCCGCCGCAGCCCGTGCACGTCACCGGGTGCGTGCCCGGTTTCGCGCCCGTGCCCGTGCAGGTCGTGCACGTGATCGTGCGCGGCACGACGAGCGTCACTTCCTTGCCGAACACCGCATCCATGAAATCGAGATGCAGGTCGTAGCGGAGATCGTTGCCGCGCGCGGGACGCGTTCCGCCGCGCCGGCCGCCGCGCGTGCCGAAGAAGTCGCCGAAGCCGAACAGGTCGCCGAGGATGTCGCCGAAGTCGGCGAACTGATTGGGGTCGAAGCCGCCCATGCCGGACATGCCCTGATGTCCGTGGCGGTCGTAGCGCGCGCGCTTCTCCTCGTCGGACAGCACTCCGTACGCCTCGGCCGCCTCCTTGAACTTCTCCTCGGCACTGTGATCGCCCGGGTTCTTGTCGGGATGGAACTTCACCGCCAGCTTGCGGTAGGCCTTCTTGATCTCGTCGATCGAGGCCGTGCGCTGGATGCCCAGCACGTCGTAGTAATCGCGTTTTTCCGTGGTTGCCATTTTTAGGTATCAGTCGTGGGCGCGGACGCCTTGAGCGGGTTGTAGAGCATGACCGTGGTCAGGATGCGCGACGCGGCCTGCAGCTCGTAGATGGCGTCATTGATCTTCTGCTTGTCCTCGGCGCCCACCGCTTCCTTGGAGCGGGCGATGATGGTCTGCACCTTGTCGCGGTCGTCCTCTTTGAGGAGCTTGCCGAATTCCCGGAAAACCTTCTCGTTCGTGTAGATCATTCCGTCGAGCTTGTTGGCGAGCATGCGCAGCTCGCGGCGCGAGGCGTCGGCGCGCTGGTGCGCGGAGGCGTCGTTGATGATGCGGTCGATCTCGTCCTTCGACAGTCCGCCGGCCGGATTGATCTGCACGCCCTGCGACTGTCCCGTGGCCTGATCGCGCGCCGTGACGTTGACGATGCCGTTGGAGTCGATGGAGAACGTCACCTCGATCTGCGGCACGCCGCGCGGCGAGGGCGGAATGCCCACCATGTCGAACTTGCCCAGCGACTTGTTCTCGTTCGCAAACTCGCGCTCGCCCTGGAGCACGTGCACGGTGACGCGCGTCTGGTTGTCCGCGACGGTGGTGAAGATGAGCGAGTTCTTGGTGGGAATGGTGGCGTTGCGCTCGATCAGTTTCTGAAAGAGCCCGCCGCGCGTTTCCACGCCGAGGGAGAGCGGCGTGACGTCGAGCAGGACCATGTCCTTGATGTCGCCGCGCAGAATGCCGCCCTGGATCGCCGCGCCGACGGCCACCACTTCGTCCGGATTGATGTTGCGGTTCGGATCCTTGCCGAAGACCTTGCGCACGGCCTCGATCACCTTCGGCGTGCGCGTCTGGCCGCCGACGAGCACCACCTCGTCGACCTGCTTGGCGGTGACGCCCGCCGCGCGCAGCGCGTCGTTCACGGGATCGACGGTGCGCTGGATGAGATCCGCGACCAGCGCCTCGAACTCGCGGCGCGTGAGGACGTAGTTGAGGTGTTTCGGCGCGCCGCCTTCGCCCTGCGAGATGAAGGGCAGCGTCACGCGCGACTCTTCTTCCATCGACAGCTCACACTTCGCCTTCTCGGCCGCTTCCTTGAGACGCTGCAGGGCCATGCGATCGTCGCGCAGGTCGATGCCGGTCTCTTTCTGGAAGTACTCGATGAGGCGGTCCATGATCCGCTTGTCGAAGTCTTCGCCGCCGAGGTACGTGTCGCCCGAGGTGGAGAGGACTTCGAAGAGACCGTCCTCGAGCTTGAGGATGCTGATGTCGAACGTGCCGCCGCCGAGGTCGTACACGGCGATGGTCTGGTTCTGGCGGTTGTCGAGTCCGTACGCGAGCGCCGCGGCGGTGGGCTCGTTGATGATGCGCAGCACTTCCAGGCCGGCGATCTTGCCCGCGTCGCGCGTGGCCTGGCGCTGCGAGTCGTTGAAGTACGCCGGCACGGTGATGATGGCCTCGGTGATCTGCTCGCTGAGGAAGTCCTCCGCGAAGGCTTTGATCTCCATCAGCACGTAGGCGGAAATCTCTTCCGGCGAATACTCGCGGTCGCGGATCTTCACCTTCACGTCGCCGTTCATCGCGGGGACGACGTTGTACGGCAGCACGGCCTTCGCGTGCACCACTTCCTCGGACTCGAACTTGCGGCCGATCAGGCGCTTGATGGCGAAGACGGTGTTGAACGGATTGGTGATGGCCTGGCGCTTGGCGATCTGTCCGACCAGACGCTCGCCGTCCTCGGTGAAGCCGACCACCGAAGGCGTGGTGCGGCTCCCTTCGCGGTTCGGAATGACCTGTGGCGTCGTCACGTCGACGACCGCGACGCACGAGTTGGTCGTGCCCAAATCGATGCCGAGGATTTTCGCCATAAGTCGTGGTCAATGAGCGATGAACGATGAACGATGAGCGATGAACACCGGCCGCCGGCTCATCGTTCATCGCTCATCGTTCATCGATCCATAGTCTCAGGTTACCGTTCCGGTCCACCGACCGCCACTTTGACCATGGCCGGCCGCAGCAGACGATCGTGAAGGAAGTAGCCCTTCTGCAGCACCGCGGTCACGGTGTGGCTGGGCACGGACGGATCTTCCTCGCGGATCACGCCCTCGTGGACGTTCGGATCGAAGTGCACGCCGGTCTCGTCGATGACGCGCAGTCCGTTTTTCTGCAGAACGTCGAAGAGCTGCTTGTAGATCATCAGCACGCCCTTGTGAAAGTCGTCGCCTTCCTCGGCATGCTCGAGCGCGCGATCGAAGTTGTCGAGCACGGGCAGGATCTCGCGCAGCACGTTCGCGTTGGCGTAGCGCGCGAAGTCGGACTTCTCCCGCTCGCTGCGCTTGCGGAAGTTGTCGAAGTCCGCGACGGCGCGGATGTAGCGGTTGCGGTAGTCGTCCTGCGGTTCCGGCGCCTCGGGCTCGGGCGCGGGGGCGTCGGATGCAGCCTCCTGCGCCGTCTCCCGCATCTCGCGCTCGATGTCCTCGATCGAGCCCTCGGTATCTTCGATGATGTACGCGTCGTCGTTGACGCTGTTCGTATCGTCAGCCATCCGTGTGCTCCTCTTCCTCGATCTTGCGGCTCAGCGCACGGCTCAGGTAATCGACCAGAGGTGCCATGCGCGCGTACTCCATGCGCATGGGGCCGATGATCCCGACCATGCCGAGAGGTGCAGAGGTCGAGCCGTAACGCCGCGCGACGATACTGAAGTTGTTGATCTGTGTGAAGTCGCTCTCCGACCCGATCAGGATCTGCAGTCCCTCTTCGGCCAGACACGTCTCCAGAAGCTCGACCAGCTTTTCCTTCTCCTGCAGCGCCAGAAACGTCTTGCGCAGCAATGCGGCGTCCGCGTACTCGGGCTTGTTGAGGATCGAGCTGGCGCCTTCGACGTAGAGGTCGTGCTCGTAGGGCGCGTTCACGGCGTCGATGCCCAGGGCGATGGTCTTCTGCAGCATCTGATCGTGCTGCGCGCGCTCCTGCTCGGTCAGGCGAATGAGGCGGCGGCGGATGGCGTCGAGAGTAAGCCCGGTGAACTCGACGGTGATGTAGCGGCTGATCTTCTCCAGGTCGTCGCGCGTGAACAGGAACCGCGTCTCGATGACCTTGTTCACCACCACGCCGTTCGTCCCGACGATGACCACCATGATGCGGTTCTCGGCGACGGAGATGAAGTCCATCGACCGCACGGCGAACTGCAACAGCGTGGGCATGAACACGAGCCCGACCTGGTCACTGAGCTTCGAGAGCAGGGCCGAGGCGTGATGCAGGACATCGTCGATCTCGCTGCCGACGCTCACGCCTTCGTCGATCGCTTCGCGCTCTCGCGTGCTCAGCGCCCGCGACTTCATCAGGTGATCGATGAAGAAGCGATACCCGCGATCGGTGGGAATGCGTCCCGCGGAGGTGTGCGGCTGCGCGAGGAAGCCGAGCTCCTCGAGATCGGACATGACGTTGCGCAGGCTGGCGGGCGAGAGCTGGAACCTGCCGCACTTCGACAGCGTGCGCGACCCGATGGGCTCGCCCGAGGTGATGTGCTGCATGACGATCTCGCGCAGGACGTCGCGTGCGCGGGGATCGAGATCGAAGTCCTGTCGCGTGGCCATGTTTTCGCTGGCACTCCAGCGGAGAGAGTGCCAGGGCGAGGGTAGCAGCGCCTGCGGCAGAAGACAACGTGGCGACGGGCTTCAGCCCTGTCGCGATATCGATAGTGCGACGGGCTGAAGCCCGTCGCCACGTTGGTGCTAATCCACCCGTTGCGCTTTGCCCTCGTCGATGGCGCGGAACACGATCTTCTCGAACTTCGCCTCGGCGATGCGCTCGAGCCGTTCCTGCTCGCGCTCCAGCCGTTCGGCCACTTTCTCCGCCGCGTCGTATTGGGCGGTGATCTCGTCGAGCTCTTTCTCGAGCTCCTCGCGGTTGGGCGGATCGTCGTCGCCGATGTGGTCCGAGAGCTGGTCCATCTTCTCCTCGAGCGGACGCGCGCGCTCCTCGGCGGCGCGCAGCTTCGGCTCGAGCGCGTGCATGTCGGCGAACACGGCCCGGACCTCGGCCAGCACGCTCGCGTCGCGGATCAGGTACTCCTTCCCGTCGCGCTCCAGCCAGACGTAGTCGCCGCGCCACCGCTTCGACGTCGCGACGATCTGCTCGATCGACCCGCGGTTGTTGCGGATGTGGGTGACGGAATCGCCTTCCTTGTAGATGTACGGGAAATGCCCGGATGCGGACAGCGTCGCGGCCAGCGTGAGAACGACGAAAAGTACGAGTGTGCGCATGACGGTGGTACGGGGTGGCACGCGAATGGTTAGTAGAATCCGTTTCGTGCGGAAGTTTCTCATCGTCCTCCTCCTCGCGCTACCCGCCTCGGCCGTTACGGTCGATCGCATCGCCGCCGTCATCGATCAGCAGGTGGTGACGGTGAGCGAGATCGCGCAGATGGTGGACCTCCGCTTCTTTCCGCGCCTCGCATCGAACGAGGACGATTACCGCCGCGAGGTCCTCGACGCGCTGATCGCGCAGGCGCTGCGGTATCGCGACGTGGAGCGCTTCGGCGCGCAGGACATCACTCCGGACACGATCGAGGCGCGCCTCGTCGAGATCCGCAAGCGCTTCGCCTCGGAAGCGGAGTTCAACGCGGCGCTGGCGCGCTCGGAGCTGACGCTGGACGAAGTGCGCGCGCTGGCGAAGCGGCAATTGCAGGTGGAGGCATACATCCAGGAGCGCTTCGCGCCGCTGGTGTTCGTCACGAACGAGGACATCGCGGACTACTACGCCACGACCTGGACGCGCGCGCGCCGCGAGCGCGGCCTGTCCGTGCCCCCGCTCAACGACGTGCGCGAGGAAGTGCGCACGGCCGTGCGCTCGTCGCGACTGCAGACGGAAGTCCAGAAGTGGACCGCGCAACTGCGCGCGCGGGCGAATGTCGACGTCTACGCGTGGCGGTGAGCGATCACGCACACCGCTTGCGCAGGCCGAGGTAGTAGCCGAGCAGTTGTTTCGTGAATTCGTGCTCACTCTCGGGCACGAGATCGCCGACGTCCTTCAGCCACTGCGCCTCGCACTCCTTCTCGCATGTCAGAAAATTGACATACGCGGTGCGGTAGCGCTCGAACTGCGCACGGGTCATCACCGGTCCGTGGCCCGGGATGACGCGGTCGAACTTCACCGCCGACAGGCGATCCAGCGCGCCCTTCCACTTCTGCGGGCAGGCCGTGTCGAGAAAAGGCACGGGCAGCGTGATCAGGTCTCCGGCCACGAGCGTCTTCGACTTCGGATCGAAGATCCACAGATCGCCCGCGGTGACGGCGTCTTTCTCGAGATGCAGTTCCAGCGCTCCGAGCTTTCGATTCTCGGTCACCACCACCGTCGGCTGTAAAGCATCGCCGTTGCGGATCAGCGCCAGCTCGGTCTCGAAGCGCTGCTTCTCCTCGCCGCCCGACTTCGCAATCATCTCTTCGAGCTGCTTCGCGTAGTTGGCGAGGAATCCCCCGCGCGCCTCGGCAAACGCACCGCTGGCGTAAATCGGTACGCCCGCAAACAGCGCGTTGCCTCCGATGTGATCGAGATGCCAGTGCGTGTTGATGATCGCGGCGATCCTGCGTCCGTGCGCGTAGTCGAGGATCTGCCGGGTGTGCTCGCGATGGCGGCCCGTGTCGACGACGACCAGTCCTTCGCGCGTCTCGAAGATCACGCTGTAGCCGTCGGGCTGCTGCCCGGGAACGAACTTGCCGAAGATCACCTTCGGCGGCGCCGCGTGCAGCGGCACATGAAGCAACAGG
>DATLBM010000188.1:0-8886 GCA_035526885.1 Thermoanaerobaculia bacterium
GTTGATTGCGGACGCGCGCTACAGCCACCGCAGCGTGAAGTCGATCAGCCATCGCTGCAACTTTCCGCCGTAGGGCGGGAACATCATCTCCAGGGAGCTGAACGTCATCCGCTGATCGAGCACGCCGCGCGCGTTCGAGAAGGCCTCGAAGCCGTAGAAGCCGTGCGACTTGCCGACGCCGCTGTGGCCCACGCCGCCGAACGGGAGGTCCAGCGCGTAGAACTGGATGAGCGTGTGATTGATCGCCGTGCCGCCCGCTGATGTGTGCGCGAGGATGTCCCTCACCACGCGGCGGTTGCGGCTGAAGATGTACAGCACCAGCGGCTTCTCGCGTTGCGCAATGATCTCGTAGGCGTCGGAGAGAGACCGATACGTCATCACCGGCAGCACCGGCCCGAAGATCTCTTCCTGCATCACCGGCGCGTCCGGCTGCACGTTCGTGAGGACCGTCGGCTCGATGTCGCGTCCGCGGCACGCGCCGCCCACTTCCACTGTCGCGCCGGACGCGACGGCGTCGTCGACGAGGCGTTTCACGCGCGCCGCGTGACGATCGTTCACGATCACGCCGCGCGAGCCTTCGTCGCCGAGGTTCGCGATCGCGTCGCGGAGCTTGGGCAGGAACTCGTCGCGCACCTGCTCGTCGACGAGCAGGTAGTCCGGCGCGATGCAGATCTGTCCGCAGTTGAAGAACTTTCCCCACGCCAGGCGCCTGGCCGCCTCGTCGAGATTCGCGGTGCGGTCGACGATCACCGGCGACTTTCCCCCGAGCTCCAGCGTGACCGAGGTCAGATGCTCCGCCGCGGCCTTCATCACCAGCCGTCCGACCGCGGGGCTGCCGGTGAAGAAGATGTGATCCCACTTCCGGCGCAGCAGCTCCGCGGCGACCGAGGCATCGCCTTCGACGACGGCGACCTCGTTCTCGTCGAAGAGATCGCCGAGGATGCGCTTCATGCAGGAGGTGGATGCGGGAGTGAGCTCGGAGGGCTTGAGGATCGCGCAGTTGCCGGCCGCGATCGCGGACACGAGCGGCGAGAGCGTGAGGTTGAACGGAAAGTTCCACGGCGAGACGATCAGCACCACGCCTTTCGGTTCATGGACGATCGTCGAGCGCGTGCCGAACAGTGCCAGGCGCGTACTGACGCGCTGCGGACGCATCCAGCGGCGCAGGTGGCGGCGCGCGTGGCGCGTTTCGCTCGTCACCGGGAAGATCTCGGAGAGGTCGACTTCCTCGGCGGGCTTGCGGAAGTCCTCCCACATCGCGGCGCGGATCTCGTCGCGGCGCGCGAGCAGTGCGTCTTCGAGGCGTTTCAGCTTCCCGATGCGCTGCGCCGCCGTCGGTCTGGCGACGGCGGCCCGGTTCGCTTGCTGGAGGCGGTAGAGGCGCTCGATCTCGTCGAGCGCGTGCGGGATCAAATGCGGGACTGCCGTCACGACGGCAAGTTTACGGGAAGATGATCTCCGCGATGTCGGTGATGAGGATGTGCTCGAACTGGCCGCTGACGTGCTCGCGCGCGTCGACGTCCACTTTGTAGCGCTCCTGGCAGGTGTCGGTGAAGATCACTTCCATCACTTCCCCGGTCTTCAGCGTGAGCGTCATCTTCTGCGCGTTGCCCGTGCAGCAGGCGCCGGCGACGACGGTCTGCGCCGGGCCATTCAGCCTGGCCATCTGCGAGCGCGTGTAGCTCACGTGCGTGCTGTCGGTGACTTTGCAGAAGTCCTCGGTGTCGGATTCGATGTAGCCCGTGAACAGCGGATAGCCGAACTTGATCGACTCCGTGTCGTACTGCCTGGTCTGCCCGTTGGCGAGGCGGATGGTGGTGGTGGCCGTGGGGTTCATGCGCAGCGTGAGCGTGGTGGCGCTGGTCGGCGTCACGGTGGCGGTCACGGTCTGATATCCGGAGCGCGACGCGGTGACGAGAATCGATCCGTATCCGTTGACGACCTTGAGATCGAAGCGGCCCTGCGTATCCGTCGCATCCACGCGCGTTCCGCCGGTGACCTCGGCGCCGACGATCGGCGCGCCGGTCACGTTGTCGACGACCGTACCGTTGATGAGGGGCACGCTGAACGGATCCGGAGCGTTGCGGTGTCCGACCGCGCGATGCTTGGCCCAGACGGGAACGGTCACGGCGAAAACGAGCAGAGCGAGAGCTGACGTACGGCGGAGCTTGGCGGGATTCATGGATCTCCTTGCAGTTTGTTGCGGCGATCGGGGACCGCCGAGAGAGTGACGCGATGGTACCACTCACCGCAAGGTTATACGCAGAAACGAATCGTGACGTTGAGGCGCGGCGATATACTCCGCACGCCTCGCTGGCCGCACGCATTTCCCATCCGGAGGTTTTATGCGTTTTCTTCCCATGACAGGCATCGCCGCGCTACTGCTCGCGGCCGCATGCACGACCACCAGCATGACCCCCGCCGCCGCGCCCGCGGCAACGACGGAGTCCGCACCTGCAATGACCACCACCACCGAGCCCCAAGCTCCCGCCGCCATGCCCGCTCCGACGGGACCCACCGTCGAGGAGGCGTTGAAGTTCGTCGATGAGGCGGAGGCGCGGCTCGCAAAACTGAGCGAAGACCAGCAGCGCGCCGCCTGGGTGCAGGCGACGTACATCACGTACGACACCGAGGCCATGGCCGCGCGCGAGAACGAGCGGCTGATCTCGGCCGGCGTCGAGCTCGCGAAAGGCGCGGCGCGCTTCGACAACCTGGAGCTGTCGTACGACGTGCGCCGCAAGCTGAATCTCATCAAGCTCGGCCTCGTCTCGCCGGGACCGTCGGATCCCGCGCTCACCTCGGAGCTGGCGAAGATCGCCGCCGGCCTCGAAGGCTCGTACGGCTCGGGCGTCTACTGTCCGCCCGGAGCGACGGGCGAAGCGTGTCTCGACATCAACGAGATCTCGAACATCATGCGCACGAGCCGCGATCCGAAGAAGCTGCTCGACGCGTGGCGCGGATGGCACACCATCTCCCCGCCGATGCGCGACCGCTACACGCGCCTGGTCTCGCTGATGAACCAGGGCGCGAAGGAGCTCGGCTACTCCGACGTCGGCACGCTGTGGCGCTCGGGGTACGACATGCCGCCGGACCAGTTCGCGGCGGAGATGGACCGCCTCTGGACGCAGGTCAAGCCGCTCTACGACTCGCTGCATTGCTACGTACGCTCGAGCCTCGGGAAAAAGTACGGCACGGACGTCGTTCCTCCCGGCAAACCCATCCCCGCCCATCTCCTCGGCAACATCTGGGCGCAGGAGTGGGGCAATGTCTACGACGTCGTCGCGCCGCCGAAGACCTCGACGGGCTACGACCTCACCAGGATCCTCGAGAAGCGCAAGGACATGACGGAGCTGGAGATGGTTCGCTACGGCGAGCGCTTCTTCACCTCCCTCGGCTTCGACAAGCTCCCGCAGACGTTCTGGGAGCGCTCGCAGTTCATCAAGCCGCGGGACCGCGACGTGGTCTGCCACGCCAGCGCGTGGGACATCGACAACCTCGATGATCTGCGCCTGAAGATGTGCATCGAGAAGACGGCCGAGGACTTCACGACCATTCATCACGAGCTGGGACACAACTTCTATCAGCGCGCGTACAAGACGCAGCCGTTCCTCTACAAGAACAGCGCGAACGACGGCTTCCATGAAGCGATCGGCGACACGATCGCGCTGTCGGTCACGCCCGCGTATCTCGTCAAGGTGGGACTGCTCGACAAGGAGCCGCCGGCGAGCGCGGACATCCCTCTCCTGCTCCGCGACGCGATGGACAAGATCGCGTTCCTGCCGTTCGGCCTGCTCATGGACAAGTGGCGCTGGGGAGTCTTCTCCGGACAGATCGCGCCGGGCGACTACAACAAGGCCTGGTGGCAGCTGCGCACGCAGTACCAGGGCATCGCACCGGCGGGCGAGCGCGGGGAGGAGTTCTTCGATCCCGGCGCGAAGTACCACATCCCGGCGAACGTGCCGTACGCGCGCTACTTCCTGGCGCGCATCCTCCAGTTCCAGTTCCACCGCGCGCTGTGCGAGACGAGCGGCTACAAGGGTCCGCTGAACCGCTGCTCGATCTTCGAGAACAAGGAAGCGGGCGCGCGTCTGGCGAAGACGCTGGAGATGGGCGCGAGCCGCCCGTGGCCGGATGCGCTGGAAGCGCTCACGGGCCAGCGCCAGATGGACGCGACGGCGATCCTCGACTACTTCAAGCCGCTGCAGGAATGGCTGGCCGTGCAGAACAAGGGAATGCAGTGCGGCTGGTGATCTGAACCGTTGCCTCGCTCCGTCGCCGTGGTGTTCGAACCGGACTTCTCCAGCGCGCTGGAGAAGCTCGCCTTCCATACGCCCGTATGGATGATCGACACTCCGGAAAACCGAACGGCGGCGGAGGAGGCCTGGCGGACGGCCATCGAGTGGCCGCACATCGCGGTGACGCTGTTCCGCGACTACGACTGGCCGACGCTGCTCACCCAGATCGCGCTGAACGAAAGGTTCGACGCGCTGGAAGTGCTGGGCACCGAGCTGACGCAGGAAGCGCGCGACGCGCTGACGGATGCGGGGTTCGTGAGAGTCGACCAGACGGGCAGCGGATTCCGGGCGCGGCGATAGGACCTATACGACCTATACGTCCAATAGGTCCTATAGGTCCTATTTCCCGCCACATTTCCGCCAACTTCCCCGTGCTCAATGCACGTCATGGAATCGAACGACTATCGCCTGGAGCGCTGGCTGGCCGTGTTGCTCGCGCTGCTCTTCTTCCTTCCCTTCGTTGCCAAAGCAGACGACGTTGCGTGGGCGAACGCCATCTATCACGGCAGCGAGATGCCCTTCAAAGACGGCGAGGAGTTCCTCGCGCTCATGCCGTCGGACGTGCTCGCGCCGGTGCGCATCCGCGTGACGCGCGAGCATGACCCGCTCATCGATCCCGAGAACAAAAACACCGGCAAGTACGTCGCCGTGCCGGGCTTCGCCGACTACTCGCTGATCCTGCGCGGCAAGGCGTTGCATCCCGGGAAGATCACCTCCGCGACGCCGGACTACCTCGAGCCCGCGAAAGACAAGAAGTTGACCATCACCCTCGGCGACACGAAGTCGCACGTCTTCTATCGCTGCACGAAATCGGACTGCGACTTCATGCTCGAGACGGACGGCGTCGCGCAGGCACTCTTCACGATCGAGAAGGAGATGCTCATGGAGGTCGTGCACATCATCAACTTCGCGGGCGACCTCGATCACGATGGCAGGCTCGATCTGGTGATGAACGCCTCGCGTCATTGGAACGAAGGCCGCCCCACGCTCTTCCTCTCCACGTCCGCGAAGAGTGGACAGCTCGTCGGCAAGGCCGCCGAGCTGCCCATGACCGGCTGCTGAAGCTGGCGATCAGAAGATGAACCGCACCTGCGCCTGGAACATCCGCGGCGGGTCGACGTTCGCGAATGCCGGCAGCGCATTCGTCGCCGATCCGGCCGCGACGAGCTGCCCGAACGTCGGGTTCGGCGTGGCCGCGTCGCCGTAGACGGTCTGGCCGCGGCCCAGGTAGTTGCCGTGGTTGAGCAGGTTGAATCCTTCCAGCCGCAGCATCACCGAGCCGAACGATGACTGGAACAGGCGTCCCTCGATGAAGGCCGCGACGTCCGACGTCGCCGTGCCGCGAAACGCGGACTTTTTGATCACTTCGCCGTTGACGACGGGACGGTCGTTGTTCGCGCCGTCGCCGTTGTTGTCGATGCCCGTCGTGGCGCTGAACGGACGCGCCGACGCGTACTGCGCCACCGTGCCCACGCTGATGTTGAACGGCAGGTCGTACGTGAGCGTGAGCACCGCGCGGTGGCGTTGATCGACGACGCTCGGTCCGCGCTCTTCCTCGCCGAGGCGGGAGATGATGCTCTGGTTCGAGCCGATGCCGTTGCCGTCCGGCTCGAACGTGTTGGTGGACTTGGACAGCGTGTAGCTCAGCGCGGCGTACAGCTTCGAGATCCCGCGGTAGGTGACCTGCGTCTGCAGGCCGTCGTAGTCCGCTTCGCCGAGGTTCATGAGGACGTTGACCTGGCGGACGCCGCCGGCGACGGGCAGGATCGGACGCGTGGCATTCGCCTGCGCGACCGTGCGCGTCTGTCCCGGCGCCGTGCGATCGAACGCGGACGGCGCGTTGAGATCGACGGTGCGATCGAGATCGCTCCAGTGCTGGTGCACGAAGTCCGCGCCGATGAAGAGGCCTTTGAGGAGCTCGCGCTCCGCGCCGATGGACATCACTTCGCTGCGCGGGTTGACCAGCTCGTCCGGATAGTTCGGCAGCAGATCGAAGTTCAGACCGTAGCGCGCGAACTGCTCGCGATAGAAATCGGCGCGGCCGGCGCGGATGACGATGTCGCGCGCGGGCAGCTGCGACGCGGGCAGCGTGCGCGGATCGAACGACAGCGGCAGGCACGCGCCCGTGAGGCACGTCGGGAAGCCGAGCTGTCCCGGCGTCGCGGTGTACGTCGTCAGTCCGTCCAGACCATTCACGAGATAGCCCGCCACGGCGTTGGAACGGATCTGCGTGTAGTACACGCCGTATCCGCCGCGCACGGCGGTGCGCGCGTCGCCGAAGGGATGCCAGCCGAAGCCGAGACGCGGCGCGAAGTTGTTCTTGTCGTCGGTCAGCGTCTGGCGGTCGTAGCGCAGGCCGAGATCGACCGTGACGTCGCGCCAGTGCACGCTGTCCTGCACGAAGCCGGTGTACAGCCACTGCGAGAGCTCGTAGCTGTCGATGCCGAAGCTGATCGGCTGCGTGTACTGCTGCACGTCGGCCAGCGTCAACTGTCCGAACGGCGCCGTGGTCGTGTTCCGGAACGTGAACGTGCCGAGGGTCGCCAGGCCGGGCTCGTTGCCCGCGCCGCCGGAGGTGTGGCGGCTCACGCTCGCACCGAAGCGCAGGTAGTGATTGTTGCGCGACCACGACAGCGTATCCGCGAGCTGCAGTTGCCGGCCGTGCAGGTCGGACTCGCGCGACTGGCCGATCGTGAACGGCACCGAGCCGGCGCGGGTGTACGTCGTGGACGGCGTCTGCGCTTCCCACTTCGTGACGGGATCGCCGTTGAGGAACGCGAAGCGCGCCTCGTTCAGCAGGTCGGCGCTGAGCACCGCCGTCTCGTTGAGCTGCGCCGTCCACGAGCTGCGCGAGTAGCGCCGCGCCACGCTCGGCGCGTTCGTGCCACCCACCGCATCCTGAGGGTTGTCGTCGGACATGCGGTCGATGTTCGTGCGCACCATCAGCGTGTTCGACGGCGTCAGCGTGTGGTCCAGCCGGCCGTTGAACAGCGTCTGGCGATAGTGCCCCGTGTACGCGAGATTGCCATCCGCGGGCAGCACGAACGCTGGCAGCGAGGAAGAGAGAAACGTCGTGCGATCCTGCCGCGTGTAGTCGCCCGCGGCGAAGAAGAACGTCCGGTCCTTGATCAGCGGTCCGCCGATGGACACGGAGTACTGGTTCAGCTCATCGGGGATATCGACGGGATTGACGTTCTGCAGCGTCGCCGGCGTGCTGCAACTGTCGACGGACGGCGGACAGTAGCCGCTGGTCGAGAACGTGTCCGCCTGCCAGCTGCCGGGACGAAACATGTACAGCGCGTCGCCGCTCAGACTGTTCGTACCGGACTTCGTGACGACGTTCACGGCCGGCCCGGCCGTCCAGCCGTACTCGGACGAGAAAGCGTTCGAGAGCACGGTCACTTCCTCGACCGCGCCCAGCGGCACGGTGGCGATCATCGTCTGCCGCCCCCACCCCTCGTCGTTCGTCGCCCCGTCGAGCGTGTAGGTCGTGGTTCTGCGCGAGCCCGCGCCGGTGATGAAGTACGTGGCGTTGACGAACAGGTCGCCCGTGCCCTTCCCCTGACGGAACGCGGAGTTGAGCAGCGGGATGCTCGTGATCTTGCGGCCGAGGATGGGCAACTCGTTGATGACGTCGGCGTCGAAGCGGCGGCCGATCTGCGGATCCGCGCGCACGCCCTCGGCCGTTCCATAGACCGTGACGCCCGCCGCCTCGGAACCGACCAGCAGCGTCACTTTCAACGTGGCCGTCTCACCGGAGCGCAACGTGATGTTGTTGCGCTGCTCGTCGCCGAAGCCTTCTTTCGAGACCGAGATCGTGTACGTGCCGGTCAGCGGCAGCGCGGAGATGCTGGCGCTGCCGTCGCTGCCGGACATGATGTCGCGCGTGGCGCCGGTGGCGTTGTTGACGACCGAGACGCGCGCGTCGGGCACGACGGCGCCGCTCTGGTCGACCACCGCGACGATCAGCGCCGCCGTGTTCGGCGTCTGCGCGGGCAGAGGCATCGCGAACAGCGCCAGAAAAAATAAAGATGCGAAGCGTTTTCGCATGAAGCTCTCCTTCATTCGTGAAAGAAACGAACGGGAAGCAGCGAAACGCCCGGGTTAGATGTTGAGGCGGCGGTACGCGAGCAGAACATCGCGCCCGCGGCAATGCCTCGGCGCAAGACGCGCCAGGAGAAACGTGGTTGGGGCAGGAAAGCGGGACGTGACTGCGCGTCGCGCGCGAACGGTCTGTCCGCCCGGCTGCTCGACGGAATCGAAAGCCGGACGGAACGCGGGTGCCGCGTCGAGCGTGAGCGGATGCCGCAGCGCGCTGCGCGCGGCGAGATGGCTGCCGTCTCGATTGCCGTCGATCCACTCGATGACGCCGCGGTCGCCCTCGCGTGCCGGCTCGCCGCGCTTCTCTTCCACGACGTCGAGCGGCGCCTCGGCCAGCGCGCGCGCGCGGTCCTGATGAATGACGAACGTCTGCGGCGACTCGAGCTCGATCTCCCGGCCTTCATTGCCGGCGCGGATGAGAATGCGCGCGCTCTCGGCCTCGACGTTCGGGACTTCGAACGTGAACTGCCGCTGGTCGAGATCGAGGTGC
>DATLBM010000189.1:0-6776 GCA_035526885.1 Thermoanaerobaculia bacterium
CCTATAGGTCCTATAGGTCCTATAGGTCCTATCGCCTGATCACGCCAATCGCACCCAGGGCATTCAAATACTCCGTCACCTCGGCCAGCGCGATGCTTTCTCCGTAAATGGCCTCGAGCATGTCGCGGATCTCGCGGTCGCTGCGCTTCCCGTCCCACAGGTTCAGGGCCTCGTAGCGGTACTCGGGATTCAGCCGCACGGCCGCGCCTTTGTAGTGCGCGTCGAAGTAGTCGTAGCCGAAGACGCTCATCGGGCCGCGCACGCCGCGCTTCACGGGATTCGGTCCGGTGAAGAAGCGAGCCACGGACGACTTCATCCCGCGCTCGTACCAGTCCGCGAACGGAATGGTCCTGCTGCGCAGGGCCCGTGCGTCGCGCTCCAGCGCGAACGGCTCCATCATCGCGTTGATGGCCGGCGTGTCGTTGGGCGTGAGCCGCGCCAGCACGTAGCCGCTGGCCGCGGCGATGAACGCGGCGCGCGCGAGCTTCGTCGAGTCGATGTTCGCCGGCACGTCGCGATTGGTGTGGATGTAGCGGTCCGGCCAGTCGTTCAGATAGATCGACGGCACGCCGAACGAGCTGTCGGTGTAGACCTCGTGGTCGCTGCCCGCGCTGAACGGCGCGAATTCCGCGCGCAGCGGATCCTTGCTGCCGTCTGTGGCGAGGAGCGGATACTTCGCCACGCCCGTCTTCGCGTAGGCCTCCGTCTGCGCGTTCACGAACATGCCCACGCTGTCGGCCAGGTCGTAGACGAACGACGGCGCCGACGCCGGTCCGCGCGTGACGTGAAAGATGGCCTTCGTCTCCGGCCCGCCGCCCACCATGTCCAGGTGAATCGCCGCGCGGATGTTCTTCGCGATCTCCGGCTTTCCGTTGAGCAGCGCCAGCGTGCCTTCGATCTCCGCGGGCCACACGAAGCGGATCGTGCGGCGCGGCGGCTCCAGTCGCTTCTCATCGATCAGCTTCGAGAGCGTGCGCGCCACTTCCAGGATGGCCGCGCAGCCGCTGGCGTTGTCGTTTGCGCCGGGACGCGGATGATCGAGATGGCAGCTGAAGACGATCTCCGTCTTCTCCTTGCCCGGGATCGTGGCCGTGGCGATGTCGTACGCCCCGGGCTCCTGTCCGGCCACGACCTTCGCGTACAACCGTACCGTCTCTTTGTTCGCCAGGCGCGCCTGCAGCGCGCGCGCGGTTTTGAGCGAGACCATGAACGCGAACGTTTTCTGCTCGGCGAACGTGTCGAGATGGCCCCAGCGGATCAGCGTCTCGTCTTCGCCGTACCACGCGGTGCGCTGGTTCTGCGCGTAGCTGACGATGCCTGCGGCGCCGCGCGCGAGCGCTTTCGCCGCCACTGGTCCGGGTTGCGCGGAGGCCAGCACGATCCTGCCCTTCACGTCGCGTCCCGCGTAGTCCGCGTCCGCGGTTCCTGCTCCCACGTCGATCAGCTCCGCGGTGACGTCGCCCGACGCGCTGTCCTGCGCGAGCGAGATCGGCGCGGCGTCCCAGCTCGCGAGACGCGTCACGCGATTGCCCTTCTCGTCGACTTCCCACAGCTCCGCAAACTCCGCGTTCCACGGCGGACGCGAACGCTGCGTGCCGTAGAAGATCGCGCCGTCCGCCGGCAGCGACTCGATGTGCGCATCCGCGAAACCGTAACGCTGCAGCTCCGCGACGATCTGCTCGGCCGCCGCGCGCAATCCGCGCGAGCCGCGCATGCGGTGCTGCCGCGAGAATCCCTCCAGGTTGCGTTTCGCCGACTCGCCCGACACCTCGGACGCCAGGGCGCTGATTTCTTTTTCGGAAAGAAAGGGGATGGTGGTCTGCGCGGAGACAGACGTCGCGAGGACGAGCGCCAGTGCCAGCTTAAGCACGATACAAAGCCGCTCCCCAATGCAAACCCGCGCCGAGCGCGGTGAAACCGATCAGCGATCCCGGCTGAATGCGACCGGACTCGCGCAGCTCGTGAAACAGGATCGGCAGCGTGCCCGCCGTCGTGTTGCCGTAGCGATTGATGTTGTGCGGGACTTTTTCCTTCGGCAGTCCGAGCTGATTGGCCACCGCCTCGATGATGCGCAGGTTGGCCTGATGCACGAGCAGCAGATCGAGATCGGCGACGCTCACGCCCGCGCCCTCGCACACCGCGCGAACCGCCGCCGGCATCTTCGACACCGCTTCCTTGAACACCTCGCGGCCGCTCATCACGGGGATGAACTCGTTCGCGTCGAGCTGCTCGTGCGTGACGAACGGGCGGCGCCGGAAGCCTACACCCGGGACGTACAACGCCTCGATGTTGCTGCCGTCGGTGAAGAGCTTCGTGGACAGAATCCCGCTGCCGTTCTCCGAGCGCTCCACCACCACCGCGCCCGCGCCGTCGCCGAACAGCACCGTGCGATCCCGCAAGGCCGTGTTCTCCGCGAACTCCTCGGCCGTCACGTCGCGGTCTTCCTGGCCGATCGTCGTGGCCCAGCCGTTGTGCCACGGCATGAACGGCGAATGCACGTCCGCGCCGATGAGAAGGATGCGGCCGTACTTGCCGCTGCGCAGGAGCGAGTCGGCAAGATCGAGGCCGTAGAGAAATCCGGAGCACTGCTGGCGGATGTCGAACGTGGGCACGGACTCGCGGAAGCCCATCTTCGACTGCACGACCGGACCGTTGCCGGGGAAGAAAAAGTCCGGCGTCATCGTGGCGAAGATGATCGCGTCGATGTCGTCCTTCGTGCGGCCGGCGGCTTCGAGCGCGGCGGTGGCCGCGATCATGCCGAGGTCGGATGAGCTCTGCCCGTCGTCGACGTAGTGGCGCTGCTCGACGCCGCTGCGCGTGCGGATCCACTCGTCGGTCGTGTCCATGATCCGCGCGAGCTTCGCGTTCGGGACGACGTTCTTCGGGATGCCGATGCCGCTGCCGGTGATGATCGAGCCCATGTGGCGCGGCAGTTTATCGCTACGCCTCGTGCTTTGCGGTCAGCGCGAGCAGGTCCTCCACGCCGAACCGGTACTTCCTCCCGCAGAACTGGCAGGCCACCTCGGTGCCGCCTTCGTCGATGATGTCCTGGATCTCGTCCTGCCCGAGGAACGACACGCCGGCCAGTGCGCGATCGCGGGTGCACTGGCAGGTGTAGCTCACCGGCACCGTGTGTCCGGCATCGATCTGCTTGTAGTTCGCGCCGTTGAAGATGGTGGCCACGACGTCCTCGATCTCCATCTTCTCGAGCAGCGTCGACAGCGGCGGCGCCTCGGCAATGCAGCGTTCGATCTTCGCGATCGCTTCGTCCGGCGCATGCGGGAATGCCTGCACGACGATGCCGCCCGCGGACGCCACTCCGTCGCGGCGATTGAACACGCCAAGGAGCACGGCGGACGCGATCTGCTCGGAGCTCATGAGGTAGCGCGTGAGATCGGTGGCGATGCCGGTGCCGCCGAGGAGCAACTGCGAGGTATACGGCTTTCCGGCCGGCGGCGTCCCGCGCACGATGGTGAGCTTGCCGTTGCCGATCCCGCTCTCCACGTCGAGCGCCGGATCCTCGGGAACGGGATTGGCGACGTAGCCGCGCACGTGACCGACGTTCGTCCCGTCCGCGATGACCGTGCCCAGCGGGCCGTCGCCTTCGAAGCGAAGCGTGACGTATTGATTGCGCACGTCCTTGTCGAGCAGGCGCGCGAGGAGCAGCGCGCCGGTCATGGCGCGGCCGAGAGCGTCGGCGGCGACGGGAGAGAGGTCGAGGATCTCGCGCGCGGTGTCGACGGCCGTGGTCGTCTGCGCGGCGATGACGCGGAAGTGGCCGTCGACGGCCATTCCCTGAATGATTCGGTCCTGAGTCTGCTGCTGCATAGGACGCGTGAAAACGCGTCGGAACGGCAGTTGCTTCCGCTGAGCACGGAGGAAAGCCATGAAGTACGCATTGGTCACCGCTCTGCTCGTGTTCGCCGCATGTCAGAAGAATGCAAAGACGGGCGAGATCGAGCCCACACCGCAAACGCAGACCGCCACCGCCGCGGCCGCGCAACAGACGCGCGAGGCTGCGCAGGAAGTGAAAGAAGGCGCCCAGAAACTCGGCGACAAGATCCAGGAAGGCGCGCAGCAGGTGAAGGAATCCGAGGCCGGTCAGCGCGTGGCCGAGGGCGCGCGCGAGGCCGGTCAGGGCATCAAGCAGGGCGCAGGCGAGGCCGCCGAGGCCGCGGGCGACAAGCTCGCGCAGACAGGCCGCGAGGCGCAGGCGGAAGCGAAGGCGAAAACGACGAAGAAGAAGCAGTGAGTCTTCGAGTCTTCGAGTCGCCGAGAGGGCTCAGAGGCTCAGGGGTCAGAGGCTCAGAGGCTCAAAGTAGAAACTCGAAGACTCGAAGACTCGAAGACTCGGAGACTCGAAGACTCGGCGACTCGGAGACTCGACGAGACATAAAATGCACGACGCGCGGGGAGCGTGGACCCTACCGCGCGACCACAAAGGAGGAGCTTCCATGGTCAGTTTCGGAAGAGCTTCCGTTGCCGGCGCCACCCAGACGCTCGAGGTCGGAGACACTGCACCCGATTTCGAGCTTCCCGGTCACCGCGACAACGAGAAGTTCCGTCTCAGCGATCTGAAGGGAAAGAAGAACGTCGTCATCGTCTTCTACCCGCTCGACTGGACACCGGTTTGAACGGTACAAATGCCGTCGTACGAGGCCGAGATGGCCGACTTCGAACGGTATGATGCCCAGGTCGTGGGCATTTCGGTCGATTCAGTTCCCAGCCACGTTGCATTCGCGAAATCCATCGGCGGGATCACGAAGTATCCGCTCCTCGCCGATTTCCATCCCAAGGGTGAAGTCTCGAAGAAGTACGGCGTCTGGAAAGAAGACAAAGGCATCTGCGAGCGCGCCATCGTGATCGTCGACAAGCAGGGCATCGTCCGCTACGTCGACGTGCACGACATCGGGGAAGCGCCGGACAACGAACAGTTGCGCGACGCCCTCCGGGAGCTCGACTAGCACTTCGCACGACGGCGAGCCGTCCACGGGCTCGCCAGCTTTTCTCAGAGGTAACCCCCGTCCATGCTCAACATCGCACGCAAGTGCGTTCCCTTCACGCCCTACGACAAAGATCTCACCTCGGCGACGGTCACGCTGGTCTCCCTGACCGGCGTCTTCCTCTCCGATCAGGAGGCGTTTCCCGAGGAAGATCCGGGCGACATCACCTATCGCATCATCCCCGGCGATGCGGACCTCGGCACCGCGCGCATCGTGCACGGCCACTACGATCATGCCGAGGCGGATACGGATCCGAACATCGTCTTTCCGCTGGAGACGCTGCGCGAGCTCGCCGCTGAAGGTTTCATCGGCGCGGTGAACGACAAGCACTACTCGTTCGGATTCACGACGCGTCTGCGCGAGCTGTACGAGACGGCGTATCCGGAAGTGGCGGACAGGATCGAGCGCTCGAAGACGAAACTGGTGGTGCTCACGGCGGGTTGTCCGGAGACGTGTCATCGCGCGGTGGGCAATCTCGCGCGCGAGATCGAGGCGCGCGGCATCCCCACGATCATCATCAGCGCATCGCCCGCGGCCACGGAGTCGGTGCGCCCGCCGCGCGCGATGACGTTCGAAGGCGCGGCGATCGGCAGGATCGTCGGCCGCGCCGGCGACCGCGAGCAGCACAAGCGGGTCGTTCGCGCGGCGCTGCAGATGTTCACGCACGACACGCCGCCGGGCCGCGTCGTGGTGAAGAACGTGCACTGAGGACTTCCATGCAACACACCGCCCTCGGCGAGCTTCCCGGCATCGGCTTCGGCGGCATGCCGCTATCGATTCAGGGACGTCCCGACGAAGAGCAGGGGCGCCGCGTTTTGAACGCAGCCATCGACGCGGGCATGACCCTCATCGACACGGCCGACGTCTACTGCCTCGACGACACCGACATCGGCCACAACGAGCGCCTGATCGCATCGCTGGATCGCAGCGACTTCAAAGTGGCGACGAAAGCGGGACTGCGCCGGCCGCGCGGCGCGTGGACGAACGATGCGTCGCCGCAGCACATCCGTGAAGCGTGCGAGCAGAGTCTGCGCTCGCTGAAGACGGATCGCATCTGGCTCTATCAACTGCACGCGCCCGATCCGAAGGTCGCGTTCGAGAAGAGCGTCGAAGCGTTCGCGGAATTGCAGCGCGAGGGAAAGTTCGAGCACTTCGGACTCTCCAACGTCAGCGTGAAGCAGATCGATGCGGCGTCGAAGATCCTGACCGTGACGTCCGTGCAGAACCGTCTCAATCCCTATTTTCGCGAGTCGGTGAAAGTGGCCAAGGCGTGCGCGGATCGCGGCATCGTGTTTCTCGCGTACAGCCCCGTCGGCGGCGGACGCCTGGCGAAGAAGCTGCCGCAGTTCGACGTGCTGATCGAGCTCGCGCAGAAGCACGATCGGAGCGTGCACGCGATCGTGCTGGCCTGGGTGCGGGCGCAGGCGACGAGCGTGATTCCCATTCCTGCCGCGCGCAGCATCGAGCACGCATTGGACAGCGCGAACGCGGCAGACTTCGTGCTCGATGAAGAAGACGTGCGCATGATCGACGAAGCCGAGTTCGACCGCGCATAGGTGCCATCCTGAGCCGCCCGCAGCGAAGCGGAGGACGGTCTTCTGCTCCGTGGCGCGCTGGAAGGTCCTTCGACTCCGCTGCGCTTCGCTCAGGAAGACACGCCTCGGCTCGTGTCATCCTGAGCCGCCGCAGCGAAGCGGAGGACGGTCGAAGGACCTTCTCCTGCTCCGCTGCGCTTCGCTCAGGACGACACGGCGATGTTTTGTTCTATTCTTC
>DATLBM010000190.1:0-10888 GCA_035526885.1 Thermoanaerobaculia bacterium
CATCGGCGTGGGCTGGGGCATGCTCGGCGAGCCGCGCCAGGCGATCGGCTACTTCGAGCGCGCGCTTCCGATCAGCCGCGCCCTCGGCGATCGCGGCCGCGAAGTGTTCATCCGCGTGTACCTCGGCATCGCGCATTCCGAGGGCGGGGACGCGGCGACGGCCATGACGCATTTGAACGAGGGGCTGGCCATGTCGCGGCAGCTCGGCCTGCCGCGCATCGAAGGACTGGCGCAGAACCAGCTCGGCAAGATGGCGCTCAACGCCCAGCATCTCGACGAGGCGCTCGCTCACTACGGCGAAGTGCTGCGCATCGCGCGCGCCGGGAGCAATCGCCGCGGCGAAGTGAACGCACTGATCAACCTCGGCAGCGTGCTCGCATCGATGGGCCGCTGCGTCGACGCACGGGCGCGGCTCGACGAGGCGCTGGCCATCACGCGGCAGACCAGCGATCGCGTCGCCGAAGGCGCAACCCTGTCTCGCCTGGCGCAGATCGATCGCGAGGAAGGAAAGCTGCTCGACGCGGTGGCGCACGTCGAGACGGCGGTGGAGATCGCGGAAGAAGTGCGCGCGAAATCGACCGCGCAGCAGTTCCGCGCCGCGTACCTGGCGACGGTGCGCGATCAGTACGACCTGCAGATCGACGTGTTGATGCGCCTCGGCGCGGAAGCCCTCGCGCTGCAGGCCAGCGAGCACGCCCGCGCGCGCAGCCTGCTGGAAACGCTGGAGCGGGAGCAGTCGCAGATCCGCCGCTCGCCGGTCGATCCGCCGGCACCGTCGCTGACGGAGATCCAGCAGCTCCTCGACGACGACACGACGCTGCTCGAGTATTCGCTGGGCGCGCAGCGCAGCTACGTCTGGGCGGTGACGCGCGACTCGCTGCGCGGCTTCGCGCTCCCCGACCGCGCGCGCATCGACGCGCTCGCGCGCCGCGTGCACTCGCTCGCCTCGGCGCGCACGCAGACGCTTTCCGAACGGCGCAAAGTCGATGAGGACTATCGCGCCGCAGCCGCGGAGCTGAGCGCGATGATCCTCGGTCCGCTGAAGAACGAGCTCGATGGACGGCGGATCGTCATCGCGGCCGAGGGAGCGCTGCAATACATGCCGTACGCGGCGCTGCCTTTGCCGTCGACAAACGCGCCGCTGGCCGCGGAGCACGAGATCGTGATGATCCCGTCCGCGGCGACGCTGGCGTTGCTGCGGCGCGCGTCGTCGCACGGCGCGGCGGACAAGACGCTGATGGTGTTCGCCGATCCGGTCTTCTCCGAATCCGATCCGCGCGTGAGCGTGGCGCGCTCGCGCGACGCGGCGCCGCGCATGCCGCGGCTGCCGCTGACGCGGCTGGAGGCGGGATCGATCACGCGGCTCGTGCCGCAGGCGTCGGTCACCACGGCGCTCGACTTCGATGCCAGCCGCGCCACGGCCACCGGCGATGCCATCCGCCGCCATCGCATCGTGCACTTCGCCACGCACGGAGTGCTGGACAGCGAGCATCCCGAGCAGTCGGGCATCGTGCTGTCGCTGGTCGACCGCAACGGCAAACCGCAGGACGGCTTCCTGCGCCTGCACGACGTCTACAACCTCGATCTCTCCGCGGACCTGGTCGTGCTGAGCGCGTGTCAGACCGCGCTCGGAAAGGAGATTCGCGGCGAGGGTCTGATCGGATTGACGCGCGGATTCATGAACGCCGGCGTGCCGCGCGTCGTGGCCAGCCTCTGGAAAGTCGACGACCGGGCCACCGCAGAGTTGATGCGCCGCTTCTACCAGCACATGCTCGGCGGCGAGCGCCTGACGCCCGCGGCCGCGCTGCGTACCGCGCAGATGGAGATGGCGAAGAGCGCGGCGTGGAACCGCCCGTTCTACTGGGCCGGATTCGTGTTGCAGGGAGAGTGGCGGTAGCGATGTCGGCCAAGTTCAAATGGGTGCTGACCGAGGATGCATTCGCGGGCCTGCTCGCGTGGCTCGATGCGGATGCGCAGACCGCGGCGCGCAAGTACGAGCACGTCCGCTGCGCACTCATCCGCTTCTTCGAGACGCGCCGCTGCTTCGCGCCGGACTCGCTCGCGGATGAAGTGATCGATCGCGTGGCGCGACGTCTCGCGGAAGGCGCGGAGGTGTGGGCGTCCGATCCATACTTTTACTTTCAGGGCGTGGCCATGCGCGTTCATCAGGAAGAGCTCCGGCGCCGGCGTCCGGTCGAGATGCCGTTCGTGGCGGCGGAGGACGCGGAGAATGCGCGGCGCCGGCTGGAGTGCATGGAACGGTGCCTGGAAACGCTCCCCGACCGCACGCGCGAGATGATGGTCAACTACTGTACTGTCGACAAGTCGGGCAAGCGGCAGCAGCGCGAGACGATGGCGGCGCGGCTGGGGATGTCGGTGAACAGCCTGCGCATCCGCGTGCATCGCGTGCGCGAGCACCTGGAGCGCTGCGTCACGACCTGTCTGAAATGAAATGGCCGCGGCCGCATGGATAGAGGAAGCGATTGACGTTGCCTGATGACTCACTGATCACCCGCTACCTCCTCGGCGAGCTTCCGCCCGACGAGCAGAACGAGCTGGAACGCCGCTACTTTGCGGAGACGACGCTGCTGGACCGCATCGACGCGGCGGAGGATGAGCTGATCGACGATTACGTGCGCGGCGGGCTGACGGCGGAGCAGCGCAAACACTTCGAGACGCGCTTCCTCACGCCGCAGCGCGTGGAGCGCGTGCGGATGGCGGAGGCGTTGCGGCGCGCCACGCGTCCGCGGCGAAACGTGTGGATGGTGCCGCTGGCCGCGTCGCTGTTCCTGGCGCTGCTGGCGACGGTGTTGTGGCCCGCGCTGCGCGCGCCGCGGCGCGACGAGACGCCGGTCGTCGAGCATCGTCCGGCGCGAACGACGCCCGTCGTGCCCCCGCCCGTCGTGAACGAGAACGCGCCTCCGCCTCCGCCGCCCGCGATGCAGATCGCGACGCTCGTGCTCTCGCCCGGCCTCACGCGCTCCGATTCGGAAGTGCCGGTGCTCGCGCTCGACTCTTCGATCGATGCGGTGCGTCTCGAAGCGATGCTGCAATCCGAGGCTTCGCTCTGCGACGTCACCCTGCAACGCATCGACGGCCCGATCGTGTGGAGCGCGAACGGCGTCCGCGTGCGCCGCGCCGGCGGCGAGCCGCGGCTGGTGCTGACCATTCCGCGAGACCGCTTCCGCCGCGGACAACATCTCCTCACCGTGACGGCCACGGATCTCGTCGCGGACTATTCGTTCGAAGTGCGCTGAGACTTTTTTTGCCTGCGCGCATGAACGGGCAAAGGGAGCCGCAGGCGGGAGATCCGCAGATCTGAAAACACGTAGGGCGGGCTCTCGCCCGCCCTACTTCGCAACGCGACCGAAAAATCAGTACAGCGCGTTCTTTCCGGCGATGTCGTCCGCTTCGAGCGAGCGGTTGCCCGTGTTGCAGGCGCTGACCGAGGGATACATCGTGGCGCCGGAGACGGTGGAGTGGCCGAGGCCGATGACGTGTCCCACTTCGTGGGTCATGATACCGTCGATGTCGTACTCCGCGCTGCAGCCGTCCGCCTCGCGCGACGAGAAGTATTTGTACTTCGTGTTCGTGTAGATGTCGGCGTCGTAGATCGTGTTGCCGGTGTAGTAGCCGGTGAGCGTCGCGGCCAGGCACGAGCCCGAGCAGATGTGGCCGTTGTTGTTCAACATGATCGTGGCCGGCGCGGTGCCGCGCACGGCCTGCGAGGACGTGGAACTGGAGCTGACGACACCCCAGGCGCGGATCGCGCCGACGACCGCCGTCACGCCGCCGTCGCCATCGGTAATGGTCGAGTTGCCGACGTTGTAAACGTTCACGGTGATGGGCGTCGTTGCCCACGTGCGGACCGGCGAGAGCAGCGTGTAGGCCATGGCCGGCTGGGCCGCGGCGACGACGAGAACGGCGACGGCGAGAGCGAGAATGTGTTTGCGATTCATGGTTTTTTCTCCTCCCGGTTACTGACGCTGTTTCTCGATCTGATGACCGGCGCGGGCGGCTTCGACCATCTGCGCGAACTCGTTCATGCGCAGGCCGGGGGCCATCATGTTTTCCTGCGGGCCGTGATCGCCCGAGGTGCCGGGGCGGGACTCGCCCTGCTTGACGGGATCTTCGATGAGCACTTCGCGGCCGGCGGCGCCCTTGACCAGGTACTTGCCCTGGTTGAAGGCGTGGATGCGCAGGTCCGCGGAGTCTTCCCACTGCGCCAGCATCAACACCACGTCTTCGCCTTTGCGGATCATCGGGAAGCCGATCGCTTCCTGCGTGTAGCCGTCGACGGTGCCGCCCACTTCGCGGATGACCAGCGTGTCCGGGCCGGTCGTTTCGCCGAAGTAGCGATTCACGCGCATGGTCGCGTACGTGAAGATCACTTCATGCGAGTCGTCCCACGCGCTCCAGGTCTGGTCGATCGTGCCGCGCACGATGTACTTCGACTCGGTGGCGATCTGGTCGAACGGGAGCTGGATGAACTGCGAGGCGGAGAGCGGGAGTGCCAGGGCGAGAATCAAACCGATGACAACGAGGGACCTGCGATGCATTCAAACCTCCTCGGTGAATGACGAAATCGCGCGCGGCTACACGCCGCGCGCGATTTCGTCGATTGCCTTGTCCGGTGACAAGATCTAGTACAGATCGTTTTTGCCGTTGATGTCGTCCGTCGCGAGCGAACGCGGGGACGTGTTGCAGGCGCTCACGGACGGGTACATCGTCGCGCCGGCGACGCTGGAGTGGCCGAGGCCGATCACGTGGCCGACCTCGTGGGTCATGATGCCGTCGATGTCGTACTCGCCGCTGCAGCCCGACTCGCGCGACGAGTAGAGCGGCTGGGCCGTGTTGGTGTAGACGTCGGCGTCGTAGATGCGGTCGTCGCCGGTCTGCGTGGTGTAGTAGCCGGTCAGCGTCGCGGCCAGGCAACCGCCGGTGCATAAGCCGCCGCCGTTCGTGTTCAGCATGATCGTGGCCGGCGCGGTGCCGCGCACGGCGGCCGACGAAGTCGTGCTGGAGCTGATGATGCCCCAGGCGCGAATGGCGCCGACGACCGCGGTCACGCCGCCGTCACCGTCGGTGATGGTGGAGTTGCCGACGTTGTAGACGCGCACGGTGATGGGCGTCGTGGCCCAGCGGCGGCGCGGCGAGAGCAGCGTGTACGCCATCACCGGCTCGGCGGCCGCGATGACGAAGATGGCAGAGAGTGCGATGGAGAGGATGGTCTGTTTTCTCATGGCGTCGTCTCCTCGTTACTGGCGCTTGCCGGTGTCGATGTGGCGCGCGGCGCGGGCGTCGTCGACCATCTGCGCGAACTCTTCGAGGCGCAGACCGGCCGGCGTCGATGCCACGGCGTTCGTGCGCGGACCCTTCTCGGCTCCGCCCACACGCGCGTCGCCCTGCTTGACCGGATCCTCGATGAGGATGATGTCCGGTCCACTCTTCTTCACCAGGTACTTGCCCTGGTTGTAGGCGTGGATGCGGTAGTCGGCCGAGTCGTCCCACTTGGCGAGCATCAGGACGACGTCCTCGCCCGAACGAATGGCCGGGAAGCCGATCGCTTCCTGCGTGTAGCCGTCGACGGTTCCGCCCACCTCGCGGACGATCAGCGTGTCCGGACCGGTGCTCTCGCCGAAGTAGCGGTTCACGTTCACGGTGGCGTACGTGAAGATGACTTCGTGGGAGTCGTCCCACGCGCTCCAGGTATTCGTGACCGTGCCGCGCACGATGAGAGAAGCCTCGCGCGCCACCTGGTCGAATGGCTGCTCGATGAACTGAGAAGCCGTCAGCGGAAGGGCGGAAACGATCAACAACAGCGTGATGAGAGAGAGTGATCTACGCATGCGTTCCTCCTCCTGAATTTTTTTGGGGCTGAACGCATCCACTCCAATCCGTGCACCAATCCGTCACAGGAAGCCGCGATTCGCGTCAAAGCGCTGAAAGGACTCCGCTTACCTACGTACCGCCTTCCTTAGGTACGGAATGCTGGTATGGTCAGCTTCTGAGCATCGGAGTGATTTTGACCCCGGGCGCGGTCCGTTGTTTGACCCGCGCGGCGTGTTGCGTGGCACCTGACGCGCTTACTGCTCGTCGCCGCTCGGCCCGTAGATCGACGGCACCTTGCCGCCCATCGGACGGATGTACGTCGAGAGCTGGCCGCGGTGATGGATCATGTCGAGCAGGAAGCCCCAGGCCATCTCGCCGACCGTGTCTTCCCACACCACCTGATCGCCGACGGAGAATTTCGCAGGCCCGTCCCATTTCGCGTCGCCGGCTTTCGCCGCATCGACCGCGTGCGCCGCGTTCTTGTCGAAGGCGTCCGCAATCTCGTCGAGCGACGTCGGTGCGGGCAGCCCCGGCACGTACGTCGCGCTGCCTTTTTCGAAGAGCTCGGCCAGATCTCTCATCTCGAACGCGAGCTGCCAGGCCAGCTGGTTCGCGCTGGTCGACTTTTCGTGCGGACGGTAGTCGAGCCGGTGGCCCGGCAGCGCGCGGATCACCTTGGCGAATGCGGGGATTTCGGCGGCGAGTCTCCTGGCGAAAAATTCTGCGTTCGACATGCGCGAATCATTACATGAACAGGCGCGGCGTCAATGCACGCGCACCGTCGCCACCACCGCCTCGCTTCCCTTCTGTCCCATGCCCGAAGAGTTCTGGGTGTACTCGTAGCGCGCGCGAACGAGGCGGTCGGCCGCGCGCGCGAGGTGCCAGCTCTTCTTCTCCTTCATCTCTCCTTTGAGAAAGAGGAAGGAGAACTTCGCGGTGAAGAGGTGCTCGACGGCGAGCGGCACGTTCTCCGCGTCGAGCCACAGCGTGACCTTGTTGTCCGCGACTTTCACCTTGCTCGCGTCGTCGGGATCCATGCGATCCGCGGCGCGGAGGATGAGCACGCGCGCGGGCTTGCCGGCCCACGTGCCCGCGGCATCGTTGAGCACCTTCGCGCCGTCGATGAGGCGCACGATGCGCGGCGCGAAGTCGAGCGCGTCCGAGGCCTCGACGGCGTTGATCTCACGAAGCGCGGACGCGATGGGCGTCTTCAGTTTCGGATTGTGGTCCCTCGCCTCCTGCTCATGCTCGATCTGCTCGAGGAGCGCACGGCCGATGAGGATCTGGTAGCCGTTCCCGTTGGCCTCGAGGTCCACCGCGATCTTGCCGGCGAAGTTGTCGTTGCCGAACTTCCCCTCGTTCTTCACGGACTGCTGCAGTTCGTACGTGGCGCGCACGGTCTCACGCGCGGCGAAGCGGTTGAGCGCCGCACGCACGTCGGCGAGCGGATCGGCCGCGAGCGGCGCGGCGATGAGGAGGACGAGCAGGAGTCGGGCGGTCATCATGCGAGAGTATGACGCCGCATCGCGCGCCGAGGTTCGCCGCTGTCGCTGGGAACCGACGAGGAGCCCCTCCGGCGGGCCGGCGCGGCCGGCAGCGCTGGTTGGCCCAGCCCGGACGCACCGCAGTCGCACTGAACGCGGCTCTCGGCAGCCGCACGTGTTGTCGTAAGCGCTGCCGGCCGTGCCGGCCCGCCGGAGGCGCCTTCGTCGTCCCCAAGCGCCAGCGAAGACCGTCACACGCCGAATTGCCGCAGGTGATGATCGAAGTGCCGGTACGTCAGCACGCCCCATCCTCTCCGCCCGAGGTTGCCGAACGCGGGATGGCGCGGCCAGTCCTTGCTCGTGGCGCGCTCCGCGAACGACTTCGCCAGACGTGCGAGCTCGCGTTTGCTGTCTTTGACCGAGCGGCGATCGGACGGCAGCAGTTCCGGAGCAGTCGGCGCGCCCTTCGGGAACGGCAACAGGTACACGATCAACTCGCGCAGCGGAAAGAATCGAATGGGCAGCATCTTCGATTTCGGCGACGTCTCGCCGACGCCCATGCGCAGGCTCTCCACCAGATGCGCGAGCATCATCTCCGCGTTCATTTTTCCCCACTGCGGACGCGAGTCCGCGGTGACGCGCTCCGCGCGCGCGAGGATGGAGCTGCGGTTTGAATCATCGAAAAACGTTTTCATGCGAGCGACGCTCCTACCAGCCGGCCGACGCCGAACGTCAGTGCGGCCGCGATCAATCCGAACAGAACCTGCCGCGATCCGGAGAACATCACCGAGCGGCCGGTGAAGAGCGTGATGGCCGCGCCGAGAATGAACAGCGCGACGGTCGAGAAGACGACGCTCATGGCCACGGCGCTCATGCCCCGCGCGAAGAAAAACGGGACCACGGGAATGATGGCGCCCATCGCGAAGAGAAAGAACGACGTGATCGCCGCTTCCCACGCCGAGCCGCCCAATTCATCGGGATCGATGCCCAGCTCCTCGCGCGCCAGCGTCTCCAGCGCGGTGTTCTGATTGCGCATCACGCCCGCGGCGACTTTGCGCGCCTCGTTCTCATCCAGCCCGCGCGCCTGGTAGATGAGCGCCAGCTCTTCCTCTTCCTCTTCCGGCGCCGTGAGCAGCTCGAATTCCTCGGTCTCGAGTTGATGGCGATAGAGCTCGCGGGAGCTCTGCACGGAGAGCCATTCGCCGAGGGCCATGGAGCCGGCGCCGGCGAGGAGGCCGGCCAGGCCGGTGACCAGGATCGCGCGCTCGCTCATGGCCGCTCCGGCGACGCCCATGACCAGGCTGAGATTGGACACCAGTCCATCGTTCGCGCCGAGGACGGCGGCGCGGAGGATGTTGCCGCCGGTGCTGCGATGGCGTCCCTCGAGACGCATCACGTCCGCGCCGGCGAAACCGCCGCGCATCGACGACATCATCTCGATGACGCGCGAGTGCGAGCGCTCGTCGCCGTGAAAATCGCGCGCGTCGGACTGCGTGGCGTACTTGTTCGTGTCCGCGCGCTCCAGCGACTGCACGCTCGGCAGCACGGCCTTCGTGCCGAAGTGCCGCGCGATCCAGCCCAGCGTTTTCGTACGCCAGGAGATTCTGAATTCAGGAAGCGTCTCGCCCGCGTCTTCGAGCTTTTTCCGCCAGCGATCGGAGTGCCGGCGCTCGACGGCCGCGAGCCGCCGGTAGACCTCGGCGAGGCGCGAGTCCTTCTCGGCCTGCGCGAGCGAGTCGTACAGCGCCGCGCCGTTCCACTCGTCCACGAGATTGTCGGCCAGCCGTTCGCGCTCGCGACGGGAGAGAGGCATGCGCAAAGGATAATACGCGGCCATGCAGAACCGCTGGGCCGACGCTCCCTCCGATCCGATCGAACAACTCGTCTACCAGTCCCGGCTCGTGGGGATGGAAGAGGATCTCGTGCTGTGGGGCGGCGGAAACAACAGCGTCAAGGCGTCAGCGACCGATCTCCTCGGCCGTCCCATCGACGTGATGTACATCAAGAGCAGCGGCAGCGACATGAAGTCGATCGTGCCGCGGCAGTTCCCGGCAGTGCGGCTGGACTACATCGCGCCGCTGCGGTCGCGCGACGAGGACATGAGCGATCAGGAGATGGTCGACTATCTCGCCAAATGTCTGATCGATCCCGCCAGCGCGCGCCCGTCGATCGAGACGCTGCTGCACGCGTTCCTCCCCGCGAAAGCCGTGCTGCACACGCACGCGGACGCAATCCTGGCGCTGACCAATACGAACGGACGCGAGGAGACGGTGCGGAAATGCTTCGGCGGCGACGTGATCGTCGTCGGCTACCGGCGTCCGGGATTTCGCCTGTCGCGCGACGTTGCGGATGCGTTCGACGCGCAGCCGAACGCGCACGGACTGGTGCTCATGAATCATGGCCTGATCACGTGGGGCGAGACGCCGCGCGAGGCGTATGAGCGGCATGTCGAGTTGGTCACGCGGGCGGAGGAGTTCATCGAGTCGTCGGGTCGTCAAGTCGTCAAGTCTTCGAGCTCGACGACTCGACGACTCGAAGACTCGACTCCTCGCCTCCGAGGCGCGCTCGCCGGTCGCATCCTCGAGTTCGACGACTCGCCGGACACCCTGGCCTTTCTCGCGCGCGAGGACGCATCGCGCATCACGCAGATCGGGCCGGCCACGCCCGATCATTTGCTCTACACGAAGCGCCATCCGCTCTTCCTGCTGCCGGGCGACGACATCGCAGCGAAGCTGAGCGACTGGCAAGCGCGCTACCGCGCACACTACGACGCGCATCCGTCCGAGTTCGCGATGCTCGAGCCGATGCCGCGCATCGTGCTCATGCCCGGCACCGGCATGTGGACCGCGGGCAAGGACGCGCGCGCGGCGCGCATCGTGCGCGACATCTACCGCCACACCATGCGCATCCTCGCCGCCGCCGAGTCCTTAGACGGCTACGCCACGCTCGACGACGAAGACGCGTTTCACGCGGAGTATTGGCCTCTCGAGCTGTACAAGCTCACGCTCCTGCCGAAAGAGAAAGAACTGGCGAGCAAAGTGGCATTGGTCACAGGCGCGGCCAGCGGCATCGGACGCGCCTGCGCGGAGCGATTCGCCGAAGAGGGCGCACACGTCGTCGTGACGGACATCGATCTCGAGCTGGCGGAGGAGGTGGCGCAGAGCATCGCCGGAAAACATGGGCTGCGCCGCGCGATCGCACTGCGACTGGACGTCGCCGACGAGAACAACGTGAACGAGGCCTTCGAGAAAACGGTGCGCGAGTACGGCGGCGTCGACGTCGTGTTCAGCAATGCCGGCATCTCCTCGTTCGGCACGCTGGACACGCTGGACGTGAAGGAGTGGGATCGCGCCTTCGCCGTCAACGCGCGCGGACACTTTCTCGTCGCCCGCGCCGCCATCCGCATCATGAAAGCGCAAGGCCTCGGCGGGTCGATCGTCTTCAACGCGTCGAAGAACGTGACCGCGCCGGGCAAGGAGTTCGGCGCGTACAGCGTGAGCAAGGCCGCGGAGGCGCAACTGTGCCGCATCGTGGCGCTGGAGGGCGGCGAATTCGGCATCCGCGCGAACATG
>DATLBM010000191.1:0-6371 GCA_035526885.1 Thermoanaerobaculia bacterium
GAAAAATTCGTCCAGACCGCGCCGTACTGCGCACTGGTCATTGTGACGGCCGGCACGTCGGCGCCGAACGACCCGCCGCCCGGTGACACGCTCACGACCTGCACTCGCACTCTCGGCATCACGTAGATGCCAACCGCGGCACGATCGGGAAGGATGTCCAGACTGCCGAGGCCTGTCGCGGACATTGCGGCGACGACATCGTCCCAGGTCGTAACGCCTTTGCTGTCGATCGAATACTGCACGGACGGATCACCGGCGCTGCCGGCGCGGCCACTGGGATGAAAAACGACGCGGCCGCTGATCCGTTCCGACCACGGATTGTCCAGTGTGAGCCGCGTGCGATACGTACTGTTGTTCGCGCCCCTCAGCGATCCGGCCACGGGCACGACGGCCCGCACGGCGTCGCGCGACAGAACGGGATCGGCACTCACATTCACCAGAAAGTCCTGCGCGCAGGGGTGAAATGTATTGTCGAACGCGTTGGTGGCGGTGACGACGTAATAGGTACTGTAAGAAAAGTCGGGCGCCGTGTTGTAGAGCCGCTCCTGGATCAGCGGCGCACCGGTGGTCTCGCGCACGCGGCTGGTGGCGACGACGCCGCCCAGGCTCCACGTTTCGGTATTGTTGATCGTCCAATCGACCGAACGGGCGACGTCGTAATCGAGGACGCCCGGAACCGGCACGACGGGCAGCGTGAAACTCTGTCCGGATTGGACGTCGATCGATTGCCGCGTCGTTCCCTGGCACCGCACCGTCGCTTGCGCCGTCGCGGCCAGCGAGAGAATCAGAAGAATGACGATCTTGCGCATCGAGGCCTCCCATGGCCCGGCATAGCGAGCGAAGGGCCAGCAATGCGTGCAGTCGCAATCATCAGCATTTTCCCTGAGCACGATGACAGTTCTTTTGAGTATGAACGTCATCCGAGATGCAAGGCGGCTGTCATGCGCACGGTACGCAATGTCGCCTTCGTGAGACGCCGCGCGCGTAAGTCCTTATCGACATCCTTCCCTAAAAAACCTATCATCTTCATCTTCCCGTCCAATCTGAGAGAGAGACTTCGGGTCCGGAGGTGACAATGAGTCAGGATTCCAATGTGCCCGTCATGTCTGCGCCAACGTGGCAGAACTGGAGCGGCAACGTCGAGCATTTACCGCCGACGAATGGCGACCGGTATTACTTCACTCCCACCAATATCAGCGAGTTGGCGGCTGTAGTGGCGCTGGGGCAACGGCACGGCGTGCCGGTGCGCGTCAGCGGACAGCGGCATTCGCAGCCGCCGCTGGTCACGAACGACAACCGCAGCGCCGCGTCCGCGAAACCGGACTGCTTCCTCATCGACATGTCGTGCTACGTCGACGTGGGCACGAACGGGATCGCGCTCGGACCCGGCCCGCAGCAGATCACCGTCAATCCCGGCGTGCGGGAGGACGACGTCGACGCCTTCCTCACGCAGAACAACCTCATGTTCCGGACCGTCACGGCCGGCGGGTTTTTCAGCCTGGGCGGCATGACCGCGGTCGACGTGCACGGCGCCACCGTCGACGGTCCGATCTTCGCCGAGACCGCATCGTCATTCACGATTCTCGGCGCGGATGGCAATCTCACGACCATCGACGCGAGCACGCCGCCGGTCGACGGGTGGTCGCCTCTGCAGTTCGCCCGCGTGTCGCTGGGCGCACTGGGCATCGTCACGCAGATCGTGCTCGACGTGCTCCCGCGCCCGTGGGCCACGACGCTGCGGGGCGGCACGCAGCGCTATCTCTGGAAAGACAAGCAGACATTCATCGCCGGACTCCAGGGACTGCTCACGGGGCCATCGGCCAACACACGGCTGGAGATCTTCTATTCGCCGTACGCCGCGGCGCCGAATCTGCCGATCGTCCCGCCGATGCCGAACTTCCTCGTGCTGTGGTGGAACGTCGTCGACAATCCGAATCCGCAGACGCCGAACAGTGCTCCCGCTCCGCCCACCGCGTGCACGCTTGCGGGCGAGGACGAGTTCGGTGCGCCGTTCCTCTCCGGCGTCGCGAATTGGGCCGCCAAGTACGTGCGCGCCTCGCAGTACTACAACGACCCATACAACCCCTTCGTCTTCCCGCCCGTCCCCACCTCGGGATACGCGGCGATTGCGCTCGATGAAATCCAGGCGCAGGCCGGCGTCGCGAACGCCGCCCATTCCGAGCTTTGGCTGACCGCGGCCTCGCAGGTCATGTTCATGTCGTACTTCATCGAGCTCCCGAACCTCGACGCCGTGGGGCTCGGCAAAGTGTGGGATGGTCTCGACGCCGTGGCGCGCCGCGTCATTCAAAACGGCAACTTCCACATAGCCGCGCCGATGGAGTTCCGTTTCGTGAAGGCCGGCAACTCCGCGATGTCCGGAACGTATTCGACGAATCCGGACGCGTACTTTGTCAATCTCGATTTGATCGGATTCATCGAGCCCACGCCGTCGTCTCAATATCCGTCACAGCTCCTGCAGTTGTTCGCCGACGTGGAGCGCGACTGGGTGGCCATGGGCGGCTTCCCGCACAACGGCAAGATGTACGGTTTCTACGATCCGACCGCGGCTCCGGGCACATACACACCGGCGTTCAATACGAACTTCCTGGCGATGCTGCGCACCAGGCGCGGCGAGCGTCTCACGGCCTTCAATGCGTATCGCAAGTCGCACGATCCGAAGGGACTCTTCTACAACCAGTTTTTGCAGCAGTTGCTGGAAGCGTAGCGGGCATGGAGAGCGGCGGCTGAAGCCCGCCGCTCCACCCCGGGATTACCAACTGCGCGCGAGGAGGCTGACCGCCCACACGCCCGCCGCGATCCATGGCGCGGCGCGGGGCAACAACCGCGCACGAGCCGCGATCCAGAACGCGATCGTCATCCAGAACGCCACAAAAATTTGTGCGATGACGAACGGCCACGAGAAATGAAAGCGCGCGGATGGAAACGCGGCGCGCAACTCCGTTTGCGGATCGCGCGCGACCCCGGAAGGCTCGCGCGGCAGCGTGCGCGCCTCGTAGCGCATCGCGTCCTTCGGAAGTTGAATGGCCTCGCCGACGTACAGAAACGCGCCGCCGCCGCGATCGAGCGCCACGTCCGCGAATGCGAAGAACGAAGTGAATGCGAACAGCGCGATGAACACCGCCAGCCACGCCCGCCGCTGCGACAGGCGATCCACGCTCCAGCAATACGCGCACGCGAACGCGAAGAGAAACGGGAACGCGCGGCGCGGACTGTTCTCGAAATCGAACGCCGCCGACGCCAGTTGCTCCAGCACGAAGAACAGCACCAGCAGCACGAGCAGTCGCGGCACGCGCGGACGCAGAGTCCACAGCGCGACGATCAGCGCGAACAGCAGCGGCCAGTGAATGAGCGAGATCACCTGGTGAAACGCCACCGCCGCACCGACGTGCGTGGCGATGAGCGGCATCATCACGCGATCGAGCGGGTGGCGGAGGAACTCCGACCACTCGTACAGCACCGGCAGCACGAGGGCGTTGCGGATCGTCGTCGAGGCCTGACCCGCCGTCACGAAACGCAGGAACACTTCCCACAGAATCGCCGGCGGCGCGGCGACAAACACGAACAGCACGTCGTCGAGCCGCCGCCGGAAGCGAATCAAAGCGAGATACACCACCAGCGCCGCCACGAACGCGTACCAGTGATAGTTGAGCGTCAGGACGGCGGTCAGAGCGCCCGCGATCCACGGATTGCGCAGATCGTCCTCGTCGAGCGCCATCGCGGCCAGCATCATCAGAAACGTGATCGCCGGCGCCACGATGTAGTGCAGCGGCTGGCCGATGCACGCCACTACCGGCGGCAGAGCGAACAGCGTGGCCATGCCGAGGAGGAGCGTGGGCGGGCGCAATCCGTGACGGATGCCGAAGCGCACCGCCGCCGCCGCGAGGATCACCAGGAAGAGCAGATTCACCAGCGAATTCGCCCACAGATAGTTGCGCACGAACGACAGTCCGATCGCCGCGGCGAACGAATGCAAAGGGAGCCAGAGATTGTGCGCCTTTGCGTAATCCGCGGGCGGCGTGCCGTCGTAGAAGAAGCGCGTGACCGGGAGCACCGTCAGTGCATCGGGCGCGGCCACGCGGCCGAGGTCGATGAACTCGGAGGTCAGCTCACTGATGTACGTGTAGGGAGAGCGCGACGCGTGATGCGTCACGAGAAGCAGCGTCGCCCACGCGGCGAGGAGTGCGACCGTCGCGGCCGGCGTGAGGCGTTTCATGCGCGAGGCTCATGGTACACACTGCGCTACAATCCGCCTCCCTTTCGTATGCCCAAGTACTACCTCACCACTGCCATCCATTACGTCAACGACGATCCGCACATCGGGCACATGTACGAGAACATCGTGGCCGACGTGATCGCGCGTCATCGCCGGCGCATGGGCGACGACGTGCGCTTTCACACCGGCACCGACGAGCACGGGCAGAAGATCGAGCGCGCCGCGGCCAGGGAAGGCATTCCGCCGATGGAGCTCGCCGACCGCGTGGTGCGCACGCATCACGACGTCGACAAGCGTCTCGACATCAGCTACGACGATTTCATCCGCACCACCGAGCCGCGCCATCGTCTCGGCGTGCTCGAGCTGATCCGCCGCATCCAGGAGCGCAACCCCGACGACATCTACCTCGGCGAGCACTCCGGCTGGTACTGCCAGAGCGAAGAGACGTTCATCCCCGAGAACCAGGTCAAGAACGGCGTCGACTCCGACGGCCACAAAGTCGAGTGGACCACCGAGCGCAACTACTTCTTCCGCCTCTCGCATTACGCGCCGAAGCTGCTGCAGCACTATCGCGACAACCCGGGGTTCATCTGGCCGGACACGCGCATGAACGAGGTGCGTACCTTCGTCGAGCAGGGGCTCCGCGACCTGTCGATCTCGCGCAGCACCGTGAAGTGGGGCATCCCCTTCCCCGGCAATCCCGATCACGTGATCTACGTCTGGATGGATGCGCTGACCAACTACGTCTCCACCCTCGGCTTCGGCAGCGCGGACGATGAGCTTTTCCGGAAATACTGGCCGGCGGACCTGCACCTGGTCGGCAAGGACATCATCCGTTTCCACACCGTCTACTGGCCGGCGTTCCTGATGGCGGCGGGCATCGAGCTGCCCAGGCGCATCGTCGGCCACGGCTTCTGGCTGCGCGATCACGAGAAGATCTCGAAGTCGCTCGGCAACGTCGTGCGGCCGTACAACATCATCGACGACTTCGGTCCCGACGCGCTGCGCTACTACGTGATGCGCGAGATGGTGTTCGGGCAGGATCAGGATTACTCCGATCAGTCGCTGCTCACGCGCTACAACGCCGACCTCGCGAACGACCTCGGCAACACGTTGTCGCGCGCGATCAAGATGTCGGACACGTATTTCGGCGGCAGGACGCCGCCGCAGCGCTGCTTCGTGAACGAGCTGCTCGACAAGGCGAACGCCGTCGTGCCCGCGTACCTGCGGCACATGGACGACCTCGCGTTTCAGCGCGCCATCGAGTCCGCGTGGGAACTGCTGACGGAGATCAACAGCTACATCGTCACGCGCGAGCCGTGGAAGCATTTCAAGGAGAACGGGGCGGACGATGCGTTGTCGCGCATTCTCTGGGACGTGCTCGAGGCGTTGCGCATCGTGTGGGTGATGATGGCGCCGTTCCTGCCCGGATCGACGCGCGAGGCATTGGCGCGGCTGGGCGCGAATCCGGATGCGATCAACGCCGCCGACCTCGAGTGGGGCGGATTGCCCGCGAACGCGCCGCTGCGCGTGGCGGACCCGATCTTCCCGCGCGCCGACGTCGCGCAATACATCGGAGAGAAAAAAGTGGACGAGCAACAGCCGCAGCAGCCAACGCCGCCGCCCATCGAGACGACGCAGGCCGTCGTGCCGGGGGTGGCGAAGATCGGCATCGAGCAGTTCATGGCAGTGGACCTGCGCGTCGCGGAAGTGCGCGCGGCCGAGCGCGTGCCGAAATCGAAGAAGCTGATTCAGATGCGCGTCTTCACCGGCGACGAAGAACGGACCATCGTCGCGGGGATCGGCACGAAGTATTCGCCCGAAGAGCTGGTGGGGCGGAAAGTGGTGATCGTGGCGAATCTGCAGCCCGCGAAACTGATGGGCATCGAATCGAACGGCATGGTGCTGGCGGCGTCGATCGACGGCGAGCCGAGTCTGCTCAGCGTCGACGCGGCGGTGCCGGCGGGGACAAAAGTGAAGTAAGTGTCATCCTGAGCGAAGCGCAGCGGAGTCGAAGGACCTTCCACGCTCCGTGGCACGCTGGAAGGTCCCTCGACCGTCTTCGCGGCTCGGGATGACACGTGGCCGGAGCACTGCGCGTGTCATCCTGAGCGGAGCGCAGCGGAGTCGAAGGTCC
>DATLBM010000192.1:0-3491 GCA_035526885.1 Thermoanaerobaculia bacterium
CGCAGCTCTTCGAGCTCCTCGGCTATCTCGACGGCACGCTGCCCGCCGATCATCCGTTCGCGCGACTGGCGGCGCTCCCCGGCAAGCCGGAACTGCCCGAGCCGTGGCTCCTCGGCAGCTCGCCGCAGAGCGCGATCTGGGCGGCGGAGCTCGGATTGCCGTACGCGTTCGCGGACTTCATCGCGCCGTACAACTCCCGGATCGTGAAGGACTATCGCCGCCGTTTCGAGCCGTCGCAGCACGCGGCGAAGCCGCGCGTGATCGTGGCCGTGTGGGCGATCTGCGCGGAGACGGACGAGGAAGCGAGACGCATTGCATCGAGCGCGCGAATGATGTTCACGCTCTTCTTCCGCGGACAGCTCATCGCCATCCCGCCCATCGAGAAGGCGCTGCAGTTTCTCGAGGAGCAGCCGAAGGAAGACGATCCGTTCCGCACGCGTCGACGCACGATCATCGGCGCGCCGGACACCGTGCGCAAAGGCATCCTCGACGCGGCCGCGGAGTACGAGGCCGACGAGGTGATGATCGTCAACATCACCTACTCGCATGAGGACCGGCGGCGTTCGTACGAGCTGATCGCGAAGGCGTTAGCCGAACAGCCCTGACTGATAGTCGAGAAAGGCCTGGCGGATCTGCGCTTGTGTGTTCATCACGAACGGGCCCGCGGCCACGACCGGCTCGTTGTACGGCAGCGCATGGCCAAAGAGCACGACCTCATCGCGCGCCGATTCGAGCACGACCTCGTCGCCGTCGTCGTTGAAGTCGACGAGCCGCATGGCCCGCACCAGGTAGCAGAAGACGTTGCGCTCGCGCGGCGCGGGCAGCGTGATCGACGCACCCGCGCGGAGGTCGATGGTCAACATATGGACGTCCGTGATCGATTCGATCGGACCGCGCCGGCCATCGAAATCGCCGGAGATGAGATGGACGACGGCGCCGTCGCGAGCGATCGATGGAATGGCATCGCGCTGCAATCCCGTGTAGCGCGGCTCGGTGAACTTCAGTCGCGCGGGCAGGTTCACCCAGAGCTGCAGGATCTCCAGCGGTCCGCCGTTGCGCAGAAACTCCTCCGGAGAAAGCTCCGCGTGCTCCAGTCCGCGGCCGGCGGTCATCCACTGCACGCCGCCCGCTTCGATGACGCTCTCGTGGCCGCCCGTGTCGCGATGCATGAGCGAGCCTTCGAGGATGAACGTCACCGTCTCGAAGCCGCGATGCGGATGCGGTCCGAACGGCAGCCCGCGATTGTGCGGCGGATACACCTGCGGCCCGTGATGATTGAGAAAGAGGAACGGATCGATCTGCTCGATCTCGGCATTCGGCAGCGGACGCTGCGTGCGCAGGTCGCCGATGTCGTCGGAGAGCGCGGAATACTGTTTCCTGATGGTGCGGGGCATCGCGAATGCGCGAACGTACAATCTCCGCACCAATGGGCAAGACGCACGAGCGGATCGACGACCAGTTGCGCGCTTTCGTCGAGCGCCAGCACGTGTTCTTCGTGGCCACGGCGCCGGCGTCGCTCGACGGACACATGAACTGCTCGCCGAAGGGCCTCGACACGCTGCGCATCCTCGGGCCGCGCACGGTCGCGTACCTCGATTACGTCGGCAGCGGCGCAGAGACGATCGCCCATCTCCGCGAGAACGGACGCATCGTGATCATGCTGTGCGCGTTCGAAGGCGCGCCGAACATCGTGCGCTTTCACGGCCGCGGACGCGTCATCGCCCCCGCCGATCGCGAGTTCGCAACGCTCGCCGCGCATTTTGGTCCGCAGCCGATGGGAGTGCGCGCGATCATCCGCGTCGACGTCGAACGAATCAGCGACTCGTGCGGCTACGGCGTGCCGCGCCTGCGCTTCGAAGGCGATCGCGAGCAACTGACGCTGTGGGCCGAGCGCAAAGGCGAGGAAGGGCTGGAGCGCTATCAGCGCGAGAAGAATGCGCGGAGCATCGACGGGTTGCCGGCGCTAGAACGCCAACCGTAGATACGCCTCCGGCCCGCGGATGGTCATGTCCAGCGAGCCGTTCAGCGCCGGCTGTGCGACGTCGATGTCGAGATTGAAATACTGATACGCCGCGCCGACGCCGAGCCATCGCACCGGCCGATATTCGAGTCGCGCCATGGCCGTGACCGCGCGGCCGGTGTAATCCTCGATCGTGACGCGAGGGAGCATGGAAGCCGCGGCCTCGCCGTGGATTCGATCCGTGAAGGCCACGCGGCCCTGCAGGCCGCCGAGGAGGATCGGCGCCTCGGTGTCCGCGGTCTGGGTGACCGTGGCGCTCGTGCCGGGGCGCGAGTACGTGAGCGCGGCGGCGAGTGCGAGATGGGCGACGCCGAGGGAGATGCCCAGGCCGTCGCGCGAACCGCGGCGGGCCCAGTACGTGTACGTGAGACTGGCATAGTCGAAGTCGAACTGCGTCGAGACCAGCGCGTCGACGGGATAGACCTCGTCGCGGAACGTGATGTTGCGCGTGATCTGTTCGAGGCCGCTGCGGGGCGCGCTGAAGTACGTCGCCGCCAGCTCGTGGCGCGCGAACGGGCGCCACTGCACGTTCAGCCGGTGCAGCGTGCGCTGGTCGTCGAGGCCGAGGTCGCGCTCGAAGCCGACCAGGGTGCCTTCGCCGCCGGCGATCTCCGGATCGATGCGCGCGTTCGTCTCGAAATCCGCCGGCGCGTAGCCGCCGGTGACGCTGAAGCGCGGGAACAGTCCGTTGTCCTGCGCGGCGAGCGGGAGCGTGATGGCGAGACACAGCAGCAGTCGCTTCATGCGCGTGGCTGCTGCAAAACGCGCGCTGTTACAATCCGCGCCATCCCATGGCCCCTCGGCGCTTCTGCCTGATCCTCGTCAAGCCGTCGCATTACGACGACGACGGCTACGTCATCCAGTGGTTCCGCTCCGCCATTCCGTCGAACTCGCTGGCCGCGCTCTACGGCCTGGCCCGCGATTGCGCCGCGCGCAACATCCTCGGCAACGGCGTGGAGATGCAGATCGAGCCCATCGACGAGACGAACACGCGCGTGCGGCCGGAGAGACTGGCCAGGATGATCGAGCAGGCCGGCAGCGGGATGGTCATGCTCGTCGGCGTGCAGTCGAATCAGTTCCCGCGCGCGCTCGACCTCGCGCGTCCGCTGCGCGAGCGCGGCGTTCCGGTCGCCATCGGGGGCTTTCACGTCTCCGGCGCCGTGAGCATGCTCCACGGAAAAGACGCCGATCTGCAGAAGGCGAAAGAGCTCGGCGTGACGCTGTTCGCCGGCGAGGCGGAAGGGCGGCTCGAAGAGATTCTGCGCGACGCGCACGCGAACGCGCTGAAGCCCTTCTACAACTTCATGAACGACCTGCCCGGCATCGAGGGCACGCCGATCCCGATCATCACCGCGTTGCGCGCGTGGCGCACGGCCGGCAACGTGACCAGCTTCGACGCCGGCCGCGGATGCCCGTTCCAGTGCTCGTTCTGCACGATCATCAACGTGCAGGGACGCAAGTCGCGGCGCCG
>DATLBM010000193.1:0-4529 GCA_035526885.1 Thermoanaerobaculia bacterium
TTCGGGGCTCGCAGCCCCGGCCGCCGGAGGCCCCTGGTCGTCCCCCACGGTTACGAGCGGTGCCGGCGGGAAGGCGATCGACCAGAGCTTCATCAGCGGTCCGGAGACGAGATAGAGCACCGCGCCGATGAACCAGAACTCGCGCGGCCAGCGGAAGGCCAGCCCGAGAATCAACGCCAGGATGACGAAGTACATCAGGGATCGCTCTTTCTGCAGAGCCAGTCCCTTCTGGCTGCGCCAGCGCACCGGGGAGACCATCGCGAAGGCGGTGAGGATGGTCACGATCATCACGATCGTGGCGAAGCGGCGATCGGTGACCGGTGCCGGCGCGTAGAAGATCATCGAGGCCATCGTCAGCGCGCCCGCGGGCGAGGGGAGGCCGACGAAGTAGCGATAGTCGCTCTTGCCCGTGATCACGTTGAAGCGCGCCAGGCGCAGCGACACCGAGACCATGAACAGGAAGGCGATGCCGCCTCCGAGCTTCTCGAAGACGTGCAGTCCCCACGCGTACAGGAGCACCGCCGGCGCCACGCCGAACGTGACCATGTCCGCCAGCGAGTCGTACTCTTTGCCGAACTCGCTCGTGGCGTTGAGCTGCCGCGCGATCATGCCGTCGAACGTGTCGAAGACCGCGGCGAACAGCAGCGACAGACAGGCCGTCTCGAAGCAGTCGATGGCCACTTCGGTGCGCCCCAGGGTGATGGCTTCGATGGCCCGGGTGGCGTAGATGATGGCCCGGAAGCCGAAGAAAACGTTCAGGATCGAGAGCGACGTCGGGATGACGAAGACGCCGCGGCGGAAGTTCGGACGAATGCGCTTGGCCGGCGTGGGCTGTTCCATCGCTACTCCGGAATCTCCGCGAGAATCGTCAGTCCCGCTTTCGGCTTGTCGCCCGGCTTCACCAGGATGTGGGCGTTGGCGGGGAAGAAGACGTCCACCCGCGATCCGAATTTGATCATGCCGATGCGCTCTCCGCGTGCCACTTCGTCGCCTTCCTTTTTATCGAACACGATCCGCCGCGCCAGCAGGCCGGCGATCTGTTTGAAGGCCAGCGTTGCGCCGCGATTATCGGTCATCACGATCAGATTCTGTTCGTTGTCCAGCGACGACTTGTGCGACATCGCCACCATTCGTTTGCCGGCCGAGTAGCGATAGTGCACGATCCGTCCCGAGATCGGCGCGCGGTTCACGTGCACGTCGAAGACCGACATGAAGATGCTGACCTGACGCGTCAGGCCCGGCCAGACGTCGCCGTCCGCGACGTCGCGGATCTGCACCACCGTGCCGTCCGCGGGCGAGAGCACGTCGATGTGCCGCTCCGAGCCGCTGCGTTCCGGATCGCGAAAGAAGTGGAGCAGGAATGCCACGATGAAGGAGAACACCATCGCCGCGACGTACCACTGGATCAACAGCGCGACCGCGCCCAGGATCGCTACCGGAACGACGAAGATCCATCCCTCGGGCGCCAAACGCCACCGGCGGCGCTCGTTGCCCGCGTGAGGGGGTCGAGTGCCGCCGGTCTCGGACATCGTTGTTGTTTCTGGAGGCTAGGCTACGGCGTGTTCGGATTCGTAGGAACGAATGCGGTCGGCCATCTGGTCTTTCAGGTGCAGCTTCCGCTTCTTCAACGTCTTCTCTTCGAACTCTTCGTCCGCGGTGATCTCGTTCTTGCTGGTGAGCTCCTGGAGACGGTGCTCGCAGCGATGATGCTCATCGGCCCACTGGCGGAACTCGGGGTCTGCGTCGCTGAGAATGCGTTGAATGTCTGCGGTATTCGACATCGATTCTCCTCCTTCGACTTACCTTCGTTGCGAAAGGATTCTAGCACCGAGCCTGCCAGCGGTCCGGCGGTTTCGCCGCACTGCGTAAGTGCCTGTAGGGTCAGTCCGTTACAATGCGCGGTTCATGCGTCGCGCCCCCGCGATCGCCCTGGCGATCGTCGTCGTCTCGGTCCTCCTGTCGCCCTTCGGACGCGAGCTGTTCGTGGGCGACGAGACCAAGTACAGCCAGGTCGTCCGCGAGATGCGCACGGGCTCGTTCGTGGTGCCCACGCTCGAGGGCTCGCCGTTCACGCACAAGCCGCCGCTGCACTTCTGGATGATGGCCGCGCTGACGTACGTCTTCGGCGTCTACTCGATCTGTCCGTTCGTGCTGCCGTCGCTCATCGCGTTCATGCTTCTGCTCTGGCTCATGCACCGCGCGTGGGGACCGCTGGCCGCATTCGTGTGCGGCACGTCGGTCCTGATGTGGGGCTCTGCCCAAACGGCGCGCATGGATTGCGCGTTCGCGGCGCTGCTGGCCCTGGCGGCGTACTTCCTCTATCGCTCGCGCGGCGCGTTGACGTTTGCGGCGGGCGTGGCCACGGGCGTCGCGTTTCTCGTCAAGGGACCGATGGCGCCCGTGATCACGCTGGCGCTGTTCGCGTTCGAAGCGATTCGTCTCCGGCGGCGTCCCGCGCTGCGCGATCTTCTCGGCGTGCTGCCGATGATCGTCATCCCGCTGCTCTGGCTCGTGCCGGCGATTCTCATCGGCGGCGAGCCGTTCTGGCGTGAGATCTTCTACAAGCAGACGGTCGGCCGGGCCGTGAACGCGTGGGTGCACAAGGCGCCGCCATGGTTCTACATCGTGCGCGCGCCGGCCACGCTGGCGCCGTGGTTCTTCGTGTTCGCGGCATCGCTGCGCGGATTGCGCGACGAGAAGGCGCGCTTCGCGCTGAACTGCGTGCTCTCGGTGCTCGTGCCGTACACGCTGCTGTCGTCGAAGCTGGATGTGTACATGATCGCGCTGCTGCCCGGCGTGGCGATTCTGATCTCGCGCTTCGTCGAGTCCGATGACGTCTGGGGACGGCGCGCCGCGCTCTTCACGTTGTTTTTGTTTCTGATCGCCGGCATGGCCGCGTTCTTCGTGAGACTGAAAGGAGAGGACGCGGCGCTGCTGACGCTGCCCGCCGTGCGCGGACTGTTCGTCGTGCTGATCGTCGCGTCACTCACGGGCTTGTTCTTCGCGCGACGCTCGCTGCTGCACGGCGTGCTCGCGGTGGGACTCGTTCCCGTGATCACGCTCTCGTACGCAATGACCGTCCTCATGCCGCTCGCCAATGAGCAGGCCTCGGGACGCCCACTCATCCGCGCTTTGCTCAACCAGCATGTTCCGCCGCAGGACATCGGTCTGTACGTCTGTCCGCACCTTTGGGTGCGCGGAATGCCGCCCGCGCTCTGGAATGCGCGGCACTACGACGCCGCGGGCATCAACGCCGCCGCGCCGCGCGTGATCGTCGCGCGGCGCAAGGACGCGAAGGACGTCGATCTGAACGGCTATCGCAAAGTCGATGAGCTGCGCATGATCGGGAAGTGGTTCGATGTCTACCGCCGATAAAAGACGTTATGCCGCCGCCGCGTTCGTGACGCTGCTGCTGCTCTCGGTCTTCTGGCCGTCGCCGATCGTCTCGTCGAATCAGCTCTGGCTCAACCAGCAGCTGGCCGTCGACGATCTCTCGTTCCTGGGGCGCGAGGCGCCGTCGTGGGACGTCGTGTTCTGGTTCTTCGCCGGCCTGCTGCTGTTGGTGATGCTCCACAGTGCGGAGTCCTACGACTGGCGCGTGGTGCGCTTCACCCGCCCGCCCATTCTCGGCGCGCTCCTGATGCTTCTCGCCGGCGGCCTGACCACTGCGATCGTCTGGCGCGTCCTCGATCGCCCCGGCCTGGCGTGGGCGGAGGGAGTGCAGTCGGACTGGAGCGAATGGGCCATCCGCATGCTCAATCGCCTCGGCGGCGGCATGAATCCCGGCCTGGTGGTGCTGTTCTTCCTCGTCGCCGGCGTCTGCTATCGATCGCGCACCTGGGTCGCGTACGCCGTGGCCATGGGCATTTCGGGCCTGACCGCCGGAATCCTCGCGCAGATCGTGAAACAGGTCATCGGCCGCGCGCGCCCGGAGCTCTGGCTCGGCCCCGCGCACTACGCGCCCGGCTCCTCCACTTCGTTTCCGTCCGGGCACACGGTCGGCGCATTCGCTCTGGCCGGGGTGCTGATGTTCTCCGCGCGCAGTCGCACGCTCCGCGTCGTCGCGTTGCTACTCGCCATCGCCATAGGCCTCTCCCGCATTTTGGCCTTCCGCCACTGGCCCTCGGACGTCTGCGCCTCGATGTTCGTCGGTGTGACGACGGCGTGGATTGCGTCGCGCGTGGTGATCCCGCTCACACACGAGTCCGGAACCGCCTCGTAGAATCCGCGCGGGCTCCGGGGAGGAAGAATGTCTGCAAATCGTGTGTCGCTGATCCACTACGACCTGCTGCGCGAACTGTGCGACCACTGTCGCAAGGAGCGCTTCCACTTCGTCCCCATCGGTACGGACGCCGCCACCGGCACCTGCCGCAACTGCGGCTCGGACTCGAAACTGGCCGACGTCAGCGACACGGCCATCTGGCGCCTGATGACGAAGCCGAACGGCGAGATGATCGTCGTGCCTTTCGCGGCGAATTGACGGGCTGACGCTGCGCTGGGGAACGACGAAGGGCCTCCGGCGGCCGGGG